>JAJBVQ010000097.1 GCA_020859745.1 Rikenellaceae bacterium | reverse complement strand
ATCAATCGGATTTTGGGGGGA
Organism: Rikenellaceae bacterium; assembly: GCA_020859745.1. Lineage (GTDB taxonomy): Bacteria > Bacteroidota > Bacteroidia > Bacteroidales > Rikenellaceae > Rikenella. The sequence goes on along the minus strand of JAJBVQ010000097.1, from coordinate 7,957 downwards.
GCTGAGGGTTTACGTTCGTCTTCGCTCGTTTTTCCCGTTTGCTCTGCGAATGACGACATACATCCGGTTGGTGAAAAATCAATCCTATACCGATTATTTTTCATTTGATCCGCTCCGCTTTCCAGCAAGCTGTCCGCGGCGGATCAAATAAAAAACACGCCTTATAAAGGCGTGTTTTTCAACTATCGGATGTCTGTGGGAGCTGAGGGATTCGAACCCCCGACCCTCTGCTTGTAAGGCAGACGCTCTGAACCAACTGAGCTAAGCTCCCTTGCGTCGATTGCGATACAAAAGTACGGCGTTTTCCCGATTTTCCAAAAAAAGAGGCGAGAAAATCGCAAAAATTTTATCCACCTGCATCGAATAGGCTGAAAATCAGCAATCGAAAGAAAGAAGGAATTTTAAGGATTTTCTTCCGGTAGCGCCGTTTCGAGCAACTGCAACCCCATTGCATCCGGGCCGCCCAGCGAATCGGCCGGCGGCAGCAGCTCCGTCGGGGAGGCGGTCTCGGGGGTGATGCGCAGCTTGAGCCTGTCCTCGGCCTGCGGCCCGCGCAGGAAGACATCCCGGATATAATTCCGCAGGTTCATCCGCGTATTCTCGATCAGTTCGACCCGCGTGGGCAGGTTGGCGTTCTTGTACCGCGCCCGCGTGATTTTGAAGTCGAAATCGTCCAGGTCGCCGAATATGTCGATCCCCAGCCGGAAAGGGATCGGCGATTTGAGCACCGAGATGTGGTAATTGAACGTCATGTCCATTTTATGCACGCCGCTCACCGCCGCGCGGTAGCGGTCTATCTCCACCACGAACGGGAAGATCTCGATCTGCGAATCCCGCACCAGCAGCTCCGCCGAAATGTGGTCGATCAGGTTCCGTTTCTTGTTCTTGAACATCAGTTTTTTCGAGATCTCCGCAAAGGTCTCGCCGTCCATCAGCACCAGGCTGTCGCCGTCGATGTGGCAGGCCGCATTCAGCGACGGCAGCAGGATGTTCATCGCGCTGTCCAGCTGCGCCGTCACCGCGATCTGGCAATCCACCACCCCCTCGAAAGAGCGCAGCATCGGCATCAGCGTGTCGATCGACGGCACCAGTTCGATCAGCCGGGCCACCTGCATCTTCTCCATCTCCAGGTCGAAGCCCGTCTGGATATCCTGCGGCGTCCGCGTGGCATACAGCCCCGTCATTTTCAGGTTCCCCGCGTTGCTCCGCATGACCAGGTCGGAGAGCCGGATCGCCCGGTTGCGGGCCACGACTTCGCCCGCGAGGCTGTCCAGCGCCAGGTTGGCATACACCCCGTGGTGCACCGTCATGTCGAACGTCATGTCGATATTGCCCGGCACCACCAGCAGCGAGCTGACCGACGTGGTGTCCGCCGAAAGTGCGATGCGCTCTTCCAGCTGGTCGTCGCTCTCGGTGTGCCCCACGCCCCCTTGCGCCACCAGTTCCGAACCGGCATTGGCCACCCGTACGATCTCGTTCAGGTTGAGCGTGTCGGCCACGACGGTCATATTTCCCCGCAGGCGGCCGCGGCCCAGCATAGCCCTTCTCAGCCCCGTCACGTCGCCCGTAAGCACCATCTGGGACTCGCCCGACTTGATAAATGTGCGGTTCAGGCGCACTTCGTCCGTGTTGAACGCGATATCCACGTCGCGCAGGGTGGTGGCCATCGGGAAGTAAGGCGTCACGATACGCCCCGACAGCGCCTTAACCGTCCCGCTCACCTGCCACCGCCTCAATACTTCGCCGAGATCCGAAGAGACCCGCATGTCGATGTCGCTTCCGGAAAATTCGTCCTCCTGCCGCTGCCGGGGCGTCCGCACAGCCCGCGCATGCGCGAAAAGCGAATCGCGCTCCACAGCCGGATAGAGCCGTTGCAGCGAATCGAGCTGTCTCTCCCGCCGCGCCCGGACGGCGCTGTCCGGACGGTACAGCGTGGCGTCCAGTCCCACGCTTCCCTGCCGGATGACGAAACGGCTGTCGGCTTCGCGGAGCGAGAGCCGCCGGGCCTGCACCTGCAAAGCGAGGCGCGGTATCCGGGGATCGTCCGCGGCAGGGAGTATGCTCCACCGGCTCTCCACTCCCCGGCCGATAAAGACGGTGGAATCGCCCGCCTCGATCCGTATTCCGGTGGCCGAGAGTATGCCCTGCGACGGATGCACCGCCGTGGTGTCGCGGGCGATATTTTTGGCCGAGGTAGTGGCGTGCACCCGGATCGCCCGGCCCGTGACGCAGCGGTCGCGGCCGATGTCCATGTCCAGCGTGTCGAGGGTGAGCGTGGCGCCCACGGCCTGCGTCCCTTTGGCCATCAGTGAGTCTGTGCGGGCCAGGCCCGTTCCCATCCCCAGCCGTCCGTGGCCGACCATCAGGTGGAAATCCCTTTGGGGAACGTTCACCAGAAGGGTGTCGACCGTCAGGTGGCCGCCCAGCCGGGCACCGCCGACGCGGGCCGGGTCGAGCTGACTGAGCCGTGTCCTCCCGCTAAGGTCCATGGCGATGCGGCCCCGCACCGTCGTCCCCTGCGGCGACGGGAAGTGCCGGGTCAGGTAGTCCAGCGACAAATCCCCCTTCACCGTCCCCGAAAATTCGGGATCGCCGGCCAGCCGGTCGAGTTTTCCCCGGGCGGAGAGGTTCAGCCCGATGCCGGAGAGCTTCAACAGCCGCAGGTCGATGCCCGTGGAATCCGGGTCGCGGGGCCGGTAGCGCAGGGTGGCATCCAGCGCCAGCGTGTCGATGCGGCTGCCGTTCCGGTCTTTGGTATAATAGAGGTATCCGGCCGGGATGCGCCAGTCGGCGGTGATGTCCGGCAAAGTTCCCGTCGCCGGGTTGTAAGTCCCGTCGATGCGCAGGTCGAGGTCGGTGGTCAGATCGGTTTCGTAATCCCGGGCCAGCGGCAAAATCTCGGAGGGCGCCAGGTGCAGCAGGCTGGCGAGCCTCATCCCTTCCGTCCGCAGCCCGAAAGCGGTGGCGATGCTGTCGCCCCGGAACGCGGCTTCGCCGCCGGCGGTCACGAGCATGTCGTTCAGGCGCAAGCTGAAATCGCTGACAGTCGCCTCCCGGTGGTCTTTGCCGTGGAACAGGATGCCGGTGTGCAGCCGGACGGAGTCGAGCCAGTGGATGCTGTCCCAACTGACCTCTTTGGCCGCCAAATCCAAGGCGTAATCCACGCGCCGCCTGCCGTCCACCGTCAGGCTGTCGATGGTCACGGCGCTGGCTTTTCCGTCCAGCATCAGGCTGGCGGTGCACTCCCGCAGCCGCAGCCGCCGGATGTCGTTTTGCAGCAGGTCGGTGGAGAGCCGCCCGCGGACGAAAAGGCTTTTCATTCCGACGGAGGCGGCGACCTGATCGGGCCGGCTGTCGTAAACCAGGTGCAGGCCGCGCCGGACGGATATGCGGTCGATGTTGACTTCGAAGGCGGCGGATGCGGTATCCTCGTCCGCCGGATCGCTTTGGTAGATGTCCCAGTTGGCGGTTCCGTTCGGGGCCACATAGGCGTTCAGGCGGGCGTCTTCCAGCCCGATGCGCCGGATGTCGGCCTTTCCGGAGGCGAGGTCCCACGCGTTCAGCGAGACGTCCAACCGTCCGATGCGGGCCAGCGTGTCGGCCTCGGCGGGCATGGCTTGCCGCAAGGAATCGGGCAGGCCGTCGAAGGCGTGCGAGATGATCTCGGTGCCGCGCAGCCTGAGGGTGATGTATGGGAAATCCTGGAACAGCGATACGCTGACGGTGTCGAACCGAACCTGCGCATCGAGGTAGCGGTCGCAAACCCGCGACACGAGGGGGGTGAGCCGTTTGGGCGTGAGCAGCAGGGCCGCCGCGCCGATGGCCAGGCCCAGGAGCAGCACGATGGTACCGAGGGGAATGAAAATGAGTTTCCTGACAGTTTTCCGTTTCATGGTTCCCAAAGATACGATTTTTCCGGTTCGGGGCGTACACCGGATTTACCTGTGCCTTCCGGGTGGCGGCCGACGGAGAGGAAGTGGCGGTGAACGGGAAATTTCGTATCTTTAAGGCCGGTAAATATGGTACTTCTCATCCTGCTCGTCATCTCGATCGTGTTGCAGATATTTGCGGCCGGGGTGGCCGTGCGCCTGACGCGCACGACCAAGTTCAACTCGTCGTGGATACTGATCACCATCGCGCTGGTGCTGATGTGCGCCATGCGGTTCAACGAGTTCGCCCAGGCGCTCTCGGAACGTACGCAGGGGAGGACGAACATGATCGTGATGGAGCCGGAATATTATGTCTGGGTGGGGGTGGCCACGTCGCTTTGCTTTGCGCTGGGGGTCTTTATGATCAAGAAGATCCTGAACTACATCGCGCTGCGGGAGGAGCAGCGGTGCAACAGCGAGAAGAGGGTGCTGAGCGCGGTGATCCGGGCGGAGGAGAACCAGCGGCAGATTATCTCGAAGGAGCTGCACGACGGGCTGGGACCGCTGCTGTCGTCGGTGCGGATGAGCGTGTCGGCGCTCTCGACGCAGCAGTTGAACGATACGCAGAAAGAGATATTGGCGAACACGGAGTATGTGATCAACGAGGCGGTCAAGGGGCTGACGGAGATCTCGAATAACCTGAGCCCGCATGTGCTGAACAATTTCGGGGTGGCGCGGGCGCTGAACACGTTTATCCACAAGTTGCAGCCGATGTGCCCGGCCACGCGGATCGTGTTCAGCCCGGGCAATATGCGGGAGGTGAGGTTCAATCCGGACAAGGAGGTGATTCTCTACCGGGTGGTCTGCGAGCTGATCAACAATACGCTGAAGCATGCTGGGGCGAAATCGCTGGCGATAGATATGGGGACGGAGCGGGAGTGGGTGACGGTCCATGTGGCGGACGATGGCAAGGGTTTTGATACGGAGGCGGAGTCGGACGGCATGGGGCTGTCGAATATCGCTTCCCGGATCAGCTCGATCCGGGGGGAACTCCGGATCGACAGCCGTCCGAACGGAGGCGGTACGCGGGTTTTTATCCGTATCAATTCCAAATGACCGTTCGTTTTATTACTACCCCATGGAGGGTACTGTTCTCTCTAACTTCGCTCCGCTCGTTTTGCCTGCGGGTTGACCTTCGGTCTTCCTCCTTGCGCCTCGGCCATTCAAGCCGGCTTGATGGCGCTCGGCGTCGGCTCTTTGGTTCTTTCTTTTCAAAGAAAGAACCGTTCCATGCGGGTAGAGATAAAACGAACCAAATAAATAGACAAATAGATTATGGAAAGAGAAGAGACGACCCGTCAGCAGAAAGTCGGGCGACAGATACAGAAAGACATCAGCGATATCTTCCTGAAAGAGGCCCGGCACCTGGTGCAGGGCGCGATGGTAACCGTGTCGAAAGTGCGCGTCAGTCCCGACCTGACCTTCGCCAAGATATACCTCAGCGTGTTCCCCTTCGACAAAGGGCCCGCGATCCTCGAAGCCTTGAAAGAGAACGCCTCCACGATCCGTTACGAACTCGGCAAACGGGTGAAGAACCAGCTCCGGACCGTGCCCGAGATCGCTTTTGCGATCGACGACTCGCTGGAGTACGTCGACCGCATCGAAAAGCTCATCAAAGAATAGCCGCGAGCCGTGGCCCTGAACTTAAACCCAACTCAAAGACTATGCTGAAAAAAAACTTCCCGGCACTCGCCGCTGCGATAGCGGCCGTATCGCTCTTTACCGCCTCGTGCGGCACGCAGCAGGCTGTCATGCCCGAGATCAACGTGATCCCGAAGCCCGTTTCGGTGACAGAGGGACACGGCGTGTTCAAGCTCAAAAGCGGTATGACCGTTTCGGCCGATTCGGCGCTGGCCCCCGCAGCTAAATACCTGACCGAGGCTTTGGCGAAATCCTCCGCCTTGCAGCTCGAAGCCGCACGACCGGGTAAGGAGGGGAATATCGACTTGCAACTGGGACTCGACGACAACAACCCCGAAGCATATACCTTAACCGTCGATGACAAAGGGATCACCATTCAGGGGGCATCGCCGCGCAGCGTACTGATGGGGATCGCCACCCTGCGGCAACTGGTGCCGGCCGATCCGAAAGACAGCCGGATCCCCTATGTGACGATCAATGACGCGCCGCGCTTCGACTGGCGCGGCGCTCATCTCGACGTGAGCCGCCATTTCTACACCGCCGATCAGGTCAAGGATTTCATCGACCTGATGGCGACCTACAAACTCAACAAATTCCACTGGCACCTCACGGACGACCAGGGCTGGCGCATCGAGATCAAGCAGTATCCTCTCTTGACCGAAAAAGGCGCGTGACGCAAGTTCAACGGGCAGGACCGCGAGTGCATGGCGATGGCGGTCAAAGAGGACAATCCCGATATGCTGATCCCGCAGGAACTCCTGAAAGTGGAGGACGGGGATACCTTATACGGCGGGTTTTATACGCAGGAGCAGATACGCGATGTTGTCGCCTATGCCGCCGAGCGCGGGATCGACGTCATTCCGGAGCTGGACATGCCGGGCCACCTGATGGGGGCGCAGCAGGGCTATCCGTGGATCACCTGCACCGGGGAATCGAGCTGGGGACAATCCTTCTCGTCACCGCTCTGCCCGGGCAAGGATTCGGCGCTGATGTTCGCCAAGAACGTCTACAGCGAGGTTTTCAGCCTCTTCCCGTACGAATATGTGCACTTGGGGGCGGACGAGGTCGAAAAGACCAACTGGAAGGCCTGCCCGGACTGTCAGGCGCGCATCAAAACCTATAACCTGAAAGACGAGCACGAGTTGCAGGCGTGGTTCGTGCACGACATGGAACGCCATTTCAACGCCAACGGCAAAAAGCTGATCGGCTGGGACGAGATCGTGGACGGGGGGCTGTCGCCGACCGCTACCATCACCTGGTGGCGCGACTGGGCGCCGAAGGCGGTGACCACGGCCACCGCGCAGGGGAACGACGTCATTGTCTGTCCGGATTTCCTGCTCTATTTCGACTTCATCGAACAGGCCCGCGACCTCAAACGGGTGTACGAGACCGAGCCGACCACCTACCGGGCGGACTGGAACCTGACGCCGGAACAGATAAAGCATATCCGGGGTGTGCAGGCCAACACGTGGTGCGAACGGATCCCGAGCGTGCGGCGGATGCAGTACCAGGTCATGCCGCGCCTGCTGGCCTTGAGCGAAATAGCATGGGTACAGCCGGATGCGAAGGACTGGGCCGATTTCGAAAAACGCTTCGTGGCGCAGGTGGATTACCTCGACCGCCACGGGATCAATTACCGCGTGCCGGACCTGACGGGTTTCAACGATATCAACGTGTTCGTGGACACGGCGACGATTACGGTGAACAGCATCCTGCCGAATATCGAGGTGCGCTACACCATGGACGGCAGTTTCCCGAATGCTCAGTCCACGCTATACACAGGCCCTATTACAGTGACGGAATCGACGAAGTTCATCTTCCGCCCGTTCCGCCCAGACGGAACGGCGGGAGCGATGCAGACGGCGGAGTACCGCAAGGAGGCTTACTCTCCGGCACAGGCTTTGCCGGACAAAAAGATGGAGGACGGTGTACGGATGGTGTACCACGAGTTCAAGGGCCGCAAGTGTGCGGAGATACAGGAGGCCAAGGTGGTGCGGAATTACACGCTGGACAGCGTGGCGGTTCCGGAGAAGCTGGAGGGCTGGCTGGGGCTGGTCTACGAGGGTTTCATCGAGGTGCCGCAGGACGGGGTCTATACGTTCGCGCTGACTTCGAACGATGGTTCGATGCTGTATGTGGACGGCGAATTGCTGATCGACAACGATGGCCCGCACGGGGATACGAAACTGACGGCGCAGCGGGCGCTGGCCAAGGGCTGGCACAGGTTCCGGGTGGAGTATTTCGACATGAATAACGGGGGCATGCTGTCGCTCCAGTGGGCGCTGCCGGGCGAAACGGCCCTGAAAACTATGACCGGCTTTAAACATTAACCGTTCGTTAAATCTATACCCTCGTCTGGTACTGTTCTTTCTTTACAAAGAAAGAAC
>JAJBVQ010000279.1 GCA_020859745.1 Rikenellaceae bacterium | reverse complement strand
GAACCGGCCCGTGTAGATTTCGGGGCATGCCGCCACATGCTCCTGCGTTACTAGCGCGATCAGCCGGCCTCCGGACTCTCCTCCCTCCCGCCCGATGTCGAGCAGGTGGTCCGCCACTTTGATCACGTCGAGGTTATGCTCGATCACGATCACCGTGTTCCCTTTGTCCGCCAGCTTGTTCAGCACGCCCAGCAAAACGCGTATGTCCTCGAAATGCAGGCCGGTGGTCGGCTCGTCGAGGATGTAGAGCGTACTCCCCGTATCCTTGCGCGACAGCTCCGACGACAGCTTGATGCGCTGGCTTTCGCCGCCCGAAAGGGTAGTGCAGGGCTGCCCCAGCCGCAAGTAGCCCAACCCCACGTCCTGAATCGCCTTGAGTTTCTGGTGGATCATCGGTACATGCTCGAAAAACTCCACCGCCTGGTTGACCGTCATGTTCAGCACGTCGTCGATGTTCTTCCCCTTGTATTTCACCTGCAAAGTCTCGCGGTTATAGCGGTGCCCGTTGCAGGCCTTGCAGGTGACATAAACGTCCGGCAGGAAGTTCATCTCGATGGTCTGCACCCCCGCGCCCCGGCACTCCTCGCACCGTCCGCCCTTGACATTGAACGAGAACCGGCCCGCCTTATATCCCCTGATCTGCGCGTCCGGCGTGGCTTCGAACAGCTTGCGAATGTCCCCGAACACGTTGGAGTAGGTTGCCGGATTACTGCGCGGACTGCGCCCGATGGGCGACTGGTCCACGATCACCAGCTTGTCGATATGCTCCATCCCCTCGATCTTGTCATAGGGCAGCGGCTGGTCGTAAGAGCGGTACAATTCCCGCGATACCGCAGGCCGCAAGGTCTGGTTGACCAGCGTCGATTTCCCGCTGCCGCTCACCCCCGTCACCACAATGAATTTTCCCAGCGGAAATTTCACCGTAACATTCTTGAGGTTATTTCCCCTTGCCCCCTTGACCGTCAGAAATTTGCCGCTTCCTTTGCGTTTGGTTTCCGGGATTTCGATCGCCCGCCGTCCGGTCAGGTAATCCGTCGTATAGGTAGGCGTCCTGAGCACCTCGTCCAGTGTCCCCACCGCAGAGATCTCCCCGCCTTTCCTGCCCGCCGCAGGGCCCACGTCCACGATCCAGTCCGCCGATTCGATCATCTCCTGGTCGTGCTCCACCACGATCACGCTGTTCCCTGCATCGCGCAGCTGCCGCAGCGAATTGATGAGTTTGATATTATCCCGCTGGTGCAGGCCGATGCTCGGCTCGTCCAGAATGTAAAGTACATTCACCAGCTTCGACCCGATCTGCGTCGCCAGCCGTATCCGCTGGCTCTCGCCGCCGCTCAATGTCCGCGACGAGCGCGACAGGGACAAGTACCCCAGCCCCACGTCCGTCAAAAAGCGCAGCCGCTCGCGGATCTCCTTGAGTATATCCCGCGCTATGGCCTGTTGCTTCTTGTTGAGCCGCTTTTCGATCCCGTCGAACCATCCGGTCAGCTCCTCGATGCTCATGGCCGACAGTTCCGCTATATTCTTCCCGTCGATCCTGAAGTAGAGCGAATCTTCCTTCAGGCGCGTACCGTGGCACACCGAACAGGGCCGCCTCTCTACATACTGCTCCTTCCACTTCGCCCCTTTGTCCCCTTCTTCCGCCTGCGCTTCGAGATAGGCGACGATCCCTTCCCAGGCCGTCATATAGCTGTTTCCCGCGCCCGACTGCGCTTTGATCCGCAGCGGCGTGGCATCCCCGTACAACAAGGCGTTCATCGCCTCCTCGTCCAGTTCGTCCAGCGGCGTATCGAAAGTGAAATCGTACCGGCCGGCCAATGCCGAAATCTTGTTGAAAACCATGTTGGTCTTCGGCTTGCCCAGCGGCTGGATACCTCCCCGGTTGATCGATTTGCCGCCGTCCGGGATGATGCGCGAAATGTCGAATACCGTCTCTTCGCCCAGCCCGTTACAGTGCGGGCACGCCCCTTGCGGCGAGTTGAACGAAAAGGTATGCGGTGCAGGTTCATTGTATGAAATCCCCGTTGTCGGACACATCAGGTTGCGGCTGTAATAGCGGGTTTCGCCCGTCTCGTAGTCCGCCACCATCATCGTCCCTTTGCCCTGCCGCATCGCCTCTTCGAGGCTCTTTTTGATCCGCGCCTCGGCATCCGCTTCCGCCGCCATGCGGTCGATCACCAGCTCGATATGGTGGATCTTGTACCGGTCGAGCTGCATTCCCCCGTGCAATTCGACGATCTCGCCGTCCACTCTCGCATAAAGGTAGCCTTTCTTTATCATCGTGGCGAACAACTCGCGGTAGTGCCCCTTGCGCCCCTTGACCAGCGGCGCCAGCAACGCTATTTTACGGCCTTTGAATCGGTCGATAATGAGTTCCGTGATCTTCTGGTCGCTGTAATGGACCATCTCCTCGCCCGTCGCTTTGGAGTAGGCGATGGAGGCCCTCGCAAACAGCAGGCGCATAAAGTCATTGATCTCCGTCACGGTTCCCACCGTAGACCTCGGATTCCGCCCCGTGGTCTTCTGTTCTATAGAGATGACCGGGCTAAGCCCCGTGATTTTGTCCACGTCCGGCCGCTCCAGCGTGCCGAAAAACTGCCGGGCATAGGCGCTCAGGGTTTCGAGATACCTGCGCTGCCCCTCGGCGTATATGGTGTCGAACGCGAGCGACGATTTCCCCGACCCGGACAGCCCCGTAATCACGGTGAGCTTATCCCGCGGAATTGTAACGTCCACATTTTTAAGGTTGTGGACACGCGCCCCTTCGACGATGATCTTGTCGTTCCTATTTTCCATTTTCCCTGAATCCTTCGGTGGGTACCATGACCGTGTAATCCGTGCCGCCTTTGTTGGCGTACTCGTAGCTCCGTATCCACGGATTGAGTATCCGCAGCGTCTTGTAATTGGTCCCGTGTTTGGCGGCGAATGCCGACCAGTCTATATTCTGTTCGCTGATAGTTACTTTCTTATAATTTTCGAACGCCGGGAAATAGTCTTTCCGGCGCAGGTGATACCCGTATTTCTGCGGGTTCTCCGTCAACAGTTTGAACGAGAGGATGCGGTAAACATAGCGCATCGTTTCATCCGGCAAAAAGAGGTCGTAATACGACTTTACCCCCTGTATGTCCATCCGCCTGCTGACCCCGGCCTGCCCGGCATTGTACGAAGCCGCCGCCATGGTCCAGCTGCCGTAGCGTTTATAGGCGTCCCGCAGGTATTTGCACGCGGCCTCCGTAGCGATCTCGACGTTGAAACGCAGGTCTACATTGCTTCCCGTTTCGACCCCGTAGTCCTTAGCCGCCGAAGGCATGATCTGCCACAGGCCCGATGCCCCGACCGGGGACACCGTATTGGGATCCAGTCCGCTTTCGGCCATGCAGAGATATTTGAAATCCTCGGGTATACCGTATTTCTTCATGATCGGCTCGATCACCGGGAAATAACGGGTCGTCAGCCGCAGGGTGCGGAGCGTCCGCGAGTGCATGAACATCGTCACGGTCATCTCCCGCTCCAGCGCCTCGCGCACCTCGGCATATTGCACCGGCACCTTTTCCCCCGCAAAAGTCAGCTCTTTCGGCAGGTCGGGAACAAATACCGGCGGCGCCGCCTCCGGAATGTCGGCCACCGCGGCCGGAGCGGGCCGGCCGCCCTTGCCTTGTTGTGCGCAAGCCGTTGCGATCCCTCCCGCTGCCACGGCCGCCATAAAAATCCATGCGATCTTTTTCATTTCAGATACGAATCTATAATATAGTATGCAACGCATTTTTGATACTGATTATTTTAAGCAAGTCCAATACCGTGAGCGCGATGAAGGCCATCAGCATCCAGCGCAGGAACTGCGTGTTGATCCGCGTGGCGTATTTCGACGCCGCGTAAGCCCCGATCACATTCCCGATGGCGTGCACGAAACCGTAGGTGTACGCCACCTGCCCGTGGTACATGAAAACCGCCAGTGAGAAGGGGATGTAGAGCATGACGATAAAGCTCTTGAGCGCGTTGGCGGTAATCACATCGTAACCCATGCCCATGATCGTCAGCCCGAGGATCACGTACCCCATCCCGATCTGGAACGCGCCTCCGTACAGTCCCACCAACAGGAACCAGAGGCAGTCGGTTCGCCGCACAGCCCTAACCGGCTTGCCGTTGCCCTTGAGTATCCGGTTGGGGCTGAATATCAGCAAGGCCAGCAGCAGGATGAGGATCGTCGCCAGCAGCATCACGAACAGCGAGGGATTGACCGACGCGGCGAACTCGGCCCCGATCAGCGCGCCGACGGCCGTGGGAATCCCCAGTTTCAGCCCGACCGAATAGTCCAGCAGGTGCTGTTTCCGGAAATTGAACGCCGCGGCCCCGACCTGGAACAGCACCGGCAGCCGGTTTGTCCCGTTGGCGATGCCGATGGGAAGACCCAGCGCCGTGTAGACCGAGATCGACACCGCAGCCGCCGCACCTGCAAAGGTGTTGACCACACCGACGAAAATTCCGGAACAGATCAGGAGTATGACGACCGAAAGGCTCACTTCCTATTCCTCGGCGAGGGTAAAGTGATCGGCGTCCATATGCGCCGGGAATTTCCGGCGGAAAGCCTCCAGATCGTCCAGCGAAAGCGTGGCCGATACCATGCACTCTTCGGACGGAGCCGCCTCGGCCAGCGGCTGTCCCAGGTAGTCCAGGATCACCGAATCGCCTGAATAGGTGTTTCCCGGCTCCTCGCCGCAGCGGTTGACCCCCACCACATAGGCCAGGTTCTCGATCGCCCGGGCGCGCAGCAGCGAACTCCACGCATACCGCCGCGGCTCCGGCCAGCAGGCCACATAAACCAGCACGTCATAGTCCTGCCGGTTCCGCGAAAAGACCGGGAAACGCAGGTCATAGCAGATCATCGGGCAGATGCGAAACCCTTTGTAATGGACGATCAGCCGTGAATTACCCCCCACATACACCTCATGCTCGCCTCCCATCCGGAACAGGTGCCGTTTATTATAGGTAAGCCACACGCCGTCCGGGGTGAAGAAGAACAAGCGGTTGAAATAGCCCGTTTCGGGTTCCGTGCGCCGGATATGATCGCGGATGGCGACGCTCGTGATGATCGCCTTTCCCGTCCGCACCGCCAGGTCGCGCATGAAGGTCACCACCTCGCCGTCCATCTCCTGGGCGATCGAAGCGGGGTTCATGCTGAAACCGGTGGCGAACATTTCCGGCAGTACCACAAGATCGGCGTCCCCGGCTTCGCGGTCGATCCATTCGGCCGCCTTCCGGCAGTTTTCCGCCGGGTTTTCCCATAGGATATCCATTTGGAAAATGGCGATTTTCAGCTGTTTGTCCATGATGTATTGTTTAAATGATCGTTTATTTTGCATGGTGCCGGAGGGTACTGCCTTTTTTTAACGGATCCGTTGGACTTCCGGGCTGTAACTACCCGTTTCTGCGGCGAGCAAAGCGAGCCGCGCAGGCCGGAGCCAGCGGAGGCAAAACAAGCGCAGCGCAGTTGCGGTCCTCCGCCTGGGGTGGCTCCGGACCGGCCGCTGACGCGGAGGCTTAAGTCACAGCTTAGAAAGCCCCCAAAAAAGCGGCAGTTCCCTGCGGGTACATACAAATAAACGATCGAATCGTGCAAAGTTACGCTTCCCGGGCCACTCCTGCAACGACGGCGGCGGATTATTTCCGGTTTGTACTTTCGCGGAAAATTCTATCTTTGCATATACAAAAACGAGGAGAACGAGAAATTGATACGAGCTGCGAATTACAACCGGCTGTCTATCGGCCGGAAGACCGATAACGGTCTGTATCTGACCGACGGCGAGGGGAACGAGGTGTTGCTTCCGAACCGTTACGTACCCGAAAAATACGAGATAGGCGACCCGATGGAGGTCTTCGTGTATACCGATTCCGAAGACCGGCTCGTGGCCACGACCGACACCCCTAAGATCACGGAAGGGGGGATTGCTGCCTTGCAGGCCGTGGGATTCAACTACCACGGCACCTTTCTGGACTGGGGCCTGCCCAAAGACCTTTTCGTCCCGAAGCGGAACCAGCAGGCGCCGATGCTGGTGGGCGAGTGGTATGTGGTCACGGTCTATGTGGACAATGTGACGGGCCGGGCGGTCGGGACTTCCAAACTGGGGAAAATCATCAATAACGACGAGATCACCGTACGGCCCAAAGAGGAGGTGGATATACTGGTGGCGGTACGCAAGCCGAAGGGTTTCCGCGTGGTCATCAACGACAGGCACTGGGGAATGCTGTACGACAACCAGATATTCACCGACGTGAAGCTGGGCATGCGGATGAAAGCCTATGTGCGCAAGATCGCGGAGGACGGCCGTATCGACGTGTCGCTCCAGCAGGAGGGTTTCGACCAGGTGAAGGTCGCCGCGGACGAAGTGATGAAGATGATCGACGAAGCCGACGGGATGCTGCCGGTCGGGGATAAGTCCGATCCGGAAGAGGTGCGCCTGAAGACGGGGATGAGCAAGAAGATCTTCAAGCGGGCCGTGGGCTACCTGATGAGCCGGGGAATCGTCGTGAGCGGCGAGCTGACCACCGAACGGGTGAAAAAACAAAAATAATTTCTTAACGGCTGGCGGAAAGCGCATCTTTTTGTACTTTTACCCGCCGGATTTTCCGGCGATACCGCCTTTCCCCTCTGCCGGACGGCTCTGGGGAGAGGTTTTCAGTGTGCTGACAAATTACCTTACAAAGACAACCATAATGAAAGTTGACGTAGTTCTCGGCCTGCAATGGGGCGACGAAGGAAAAGGAAAAGTCGTGGACGTGCTCACGCCCGACTACCAGGTCATCGCCCGTTTCCAGGGCGGCCCGAATGCCGGCCACTCGCTGCATTTCGCCGACAAAGTCCATGTGCTCCGCTCCATTCCTTCGGGTATCTTCCGCGATAACGCTATCAATATCATCGGCAACGGCGTGGTGCTCGACCCGGTGATGTTCTCGCAGGAGATCGCCGAACTCGAAAAACTGGGCGTGGATGTGACGGCCAAGATCCGGATCGCCAAGAAAGCGCACCTGATCCTGCCCACGCACCGGATGCTCGACGCGGCCAGCGAAGCGGCCAAAGGCAAGGCCAAGATCGGTTCGACGCTCAAGGGGATCGGCCCGACCTATATGGACAAGACCGGCCGGAACGGCCTGCGGGTGGGGGACATCCTTTCGCCGTCGTTCATGGAGCGCTACGAGCGGCTTAAACAGAAGCATACCGCCATGCTGGCGCAGTTCGACTTCACCTATGACATCGCCGAATACGAAGCACAGTGGTTTGAGGGGATCGAGACTCTGCGCCGCTTCACCATTATCGAGGGCGAACACGAAGTAAACCGGCTGCTCGGCAACGGGCAGGCGATCCTGGCCGAGGGGGCGCAAGGCTCTTTGCTGGACATCGACTACGGAACCTATCCGTTCGTGACCTCTTCCAACACAGTGTGCGCGGGGGCCTGCATCGGGCTGGGCGTGGCGCCCAATAAAATCGGGGAAGTTTTCGGGATTTTCAAGGCATACTGCACCCGGGTGGGCAGCGGGCCGTTCCCGACTGAGCTTTTCGACCAGACGGGCAAGGATTTGCAGCGGATCGGGCACGAGTTCGGCGCCGTGACGGGGCGTGAGCGCAGGTGCGGCTGGCTGGACATGGTGGCCCTGAAGTACAGCACGATGATAAACGGGGTGACGCAGCTCATCATGATGAAATCGGACGTGCTGAACACTTTCCCCACCATCAAAGTGGCGGTGGCGTACGAAATCGGGGGCAAGCGCGTGACGGAATTCCCGTATGAAACGAATGAGGAGATCACACCGGTCTACAAGGAGTTCGAGGGCTGGAACTGCGACATCAACAGTGTGCGGCGGTATGAGGATTTCCCGCGCCAGTTTAAGCAATACGTCGAATTTATCGAAAAAGAGACGGGCGTCCCGGTCAAGATCATTTCGGTGGGACCGGACCGCGAGGAAACCATCGTCCGGTAAGCGCCGGCGCACTGTACAAC
>JAJBVQ010000197.1 GCA_020859745.1 Rikenellaceae bacterium | reverse complement strand
GCCCCGCCGCTGCCGCGATGTTTTTTCTCGCTTAACTGCGACCTTTAGGTCGCGCGGCCCGGAGCCACTCCCAGCGAAGGGGCACAACCCTCGACAAGCTCGGGCAGCCCCTCCGCTGGCTCCGGCCTTACAATAAAGACGGGCCGTCCGCAAATGCGGAAAATCAGCAACTCGCATAGCCGTTTTGGAGTCCCTCTTACCTAATTTGACGCGCCCCGGCCCCCCTCTGGGCACCCCGCAATCATGCGGATTGCGCAAATAACTTGCTCCTCGCTCACCGCCCTATGCGGCTCGAAGCCCCTTATTCGTCCGCCGACTCCACCCGTGCCATCCAGTCCGGGGCCTGAATCCGGATCTCGCCCCCGTCCGGCGTCACCAGCGCCGCCCCTTCCGAAGCCGGGACGATATGTCCGATCACGTCCACCCCCGGCATCGTCATCAGCTCCTGGTGCTTGTCCAGCGGAGCCGTGAACAGCAGCTCGAAATCGTCCCCACCATTCAGGGCCGCCACCACCGGGTCTATGTGCATCTCCTCCGCCATCTTGAACGTGTCCGAGGCGATCGGAATCCGGTTCAGGAAAATACGCACCCCCACATCCGACCGCCGGCAGATGTGCAGTGCCGCCGATGCCAGCCCCCGCGTCACGTCGATCATCGCCGTCGGCTTGATCTGCGCCTCGCGCAGTTGTTGCAGAATATCCACCCGCGCCTCCGGCTTCAGCTGCCGCTGTAATATATAGGCATGGTCCTTGTTGATCTCCGGCTGGCTCGTCGAGTTGCCCTTGAGCACCCGTTTCTCGCGCTCCAGCAGTTGCAGCCCCATGTAGGCCGCCCCCAGGTTGCCCGTCACGCAGAGCAGGTCTTTGTCCTTCGCCCCGCTGCGCAGCGTCAGCTCCTCCTCCGACGTGGAGCCGATCACCGTCGCCATCAGGTTCAGCCCCGTCAGCGACGCCGAGGTGTTCCCCCCGATCAGGTCCAGCTTGTACTCGTCCGTCGCCCGCTTGATCCCGTCGTAGAGCGCCGTGGCATCTTCCACCGAAAAGCGCGCCGACAGCCCGATACTAATTGTCAGGTACTCCGCCCGCGCGTTCATGGCGCAGACGTTCGACACCGCCGCCACGACCAGCTTATAGCCCAGGTGTTCCAGCGGCGTGTAGGTCAGGTCGAAGTCGATCCCTTCGAGCATCGTGGCCTCGCTGATGACCTCCAGCCACCCGCCGCGGTCGATCACGGCGCCGTCGTCGCCGATCCCCTGGCGAATATGGGTGTTGCTGTTGGTGGTGAAAGGCTGGGTCAGCTGTTCGACGAAGGCGACCTTGCCCAGCGACGATATTTCGGTGCGGCTCATTTTCTTGGGGTTTGTCATGGTTTTTTGCAAATTTAAGATTTAAAAAATAACTTTACTACTTCGTTTTGCGGCCGGCCTTTCGCAAGCCGGCGGGAACCGTTCGGAAGTCAACGTCAAAAAGTTTTACATAGCATGCTGAACATTGTGTTATTCGGCCCTCCGGGGGCCGGCAAGGGTACCCAGGCTGAGAAGCTCCAGGAAAAATACGGCATCCTCCACCTCTCGACCGGCGAGGTGATCCGCGGCGAGATCGGCCGGGGCACCGAGCTGGGCAAGCTGGCCGCCAAGCAGATGGAGGGCGGTAAGCTGGCTTCCGACGAGTTGGTGCTGGGCATCATCGGGAAGTATATCGAAGAACACAAATCGGCGCCGGGGGTCATTTTCGACGGTTTTCCGCGCACGCTGCCGCAGGCGGAAGCGTTCGACAAGATGCTGGCCAAGGTGGGGACGAAGGTCACGGTCATGCTGGCGCTCGAGGTGCCGGACGAGGTGGTGATCGACCGCATCCTGACGCGCGGCAAAACGAGCGGCCGGGCGGACGACCAGAGCATCGACACGATCAAAAACCGGATCGAGGTCTACAAAAAGCAGACGGCGGTGGTGGCGGACTATTATAAAAAAGAGGGCAAGTTCCGTGCCGTGGACGGGGTCGGAACGATCGACGAGATCTTCGGCCGCCTGTGCGAGGCGATCGACGCGCTCAAATAAAGTGTACAGTTAAAATTAAGTTTCCGCGTTAGCGGTCAGCCCGCAGCCACCCCCGGCGGAGGGCTGAACAACTCGCGATGCTCGTTTTCGCCTCCGCTGGCTGCGGGACGTACAAAACGTGCTATTTTATCCGTACTTTTAATATGATGCCTTAATCTTCGGGTTGGAGGAAACCGTAGGTAAAAGGTACCCAAAAGACTTTTGAGTTAGCTGCGCTACTCTTCAGGCTCCGCAATCTTTAGTGTAATTATACGGATAGGGCTGATAAGGTAATCAATACTTTCTCAGCCTTATCCGTATAATTACAATCGGGTATCCGGCAGGCCCCAGAGATGCGTTAGCATCTCAGAAAGTTTCTTTGGTTCTTTCTGTTCACAGAAAGAACAGTACCCTCAAACCGAAAGAATGAGGTATCATTATTAAAAGTACGGATATTTAGCGTATCTTTGCAAAGTTTTTGGAACTGTTCGGATTTTCGATGGCTGGAAAAGTCGGGATGGTTTCACCGTTTACCATTCGGAGACGATCCAAGCGATGGAAGTGGGCCTCGGCGCGCGATGCGTCCGGGCGGGCAAGTGCAGACAGCACGAAAATTTACAGACACAAAAACAGTATGATTTTAGAAGAATTCAAAGAGCTCGGCCTTTCCGACCGGACGCTCGAAGCATTGGCGGCCAAAGGTTTCGAAACCCCGTCGCCCATCCAGCGGCTCACCATTCCGGTGATGCTCGAAAACCGGAACGACATTATCGCACAGGCGCAGACCGGGACCGGCAAGACCGCCGCGTTCGGGCTTCCGATCGTGGAGCAGCTCGTTCCGCAGAAGAAGACCGTGCAGGCCCTGATCCTGGCACCCACCCGCGAATTGGCCATTCAGGTCAATGACGAAATACAGTCTTTCCGCAAAGGCGATTTGCGCGTGACTCCTATTTATGGGGGCGCGGCGATGAACGAACAGCTGCGGCGCTTAAATGCGGGCGTGGATATCGTCGTGGGAACGCCGGGACGTATCCTCGACCACCTGCGGCGCGGAACCCTCGACCTGTCCGGCCTCAAATGGCTCGTGCTCGACGAGGCCGACGAGATGCTCAACATGGGCTTTATCGACGACGTGGACGAGATCCTGGGCCATACGCCGGAAGAGCGGCGCATCTTCCTCTTCTCGGCCACCATGCCGGAGCGGATTGCGGGCCTGTCCAAGAAATACATGCATGACGTCGAGATTCTCAAGGTCGAGAATAAGCAGGTGACCGCCGACCTCACCGACCAGATCTACTTCGAAGTGCGCGAGAGCGACAAGTTCGACGCCCTGACCCGCATTATCGACGTCGAGAACGACTTTTACGGCATCGTTTTCTGCCGCACGAAGGTGGCCGTGGATCAGTTGGTGAGCAACCTGCTCGAACGGGGCTATGCTGCCGAAGGGCTGCACGGCGACGTGTCACAGGCCCAGCGCGAGAAGATACTCCGCAAATTCAAGAAAAAACAGGCCAATATCCTGGTCGCCACCGACGTGGCGGCGCGCGGCATCGACGTGTCGAACCTGACGCATGTCATCAACTACTCGCTGCCGCAGGATCCGGAGTCTTACGTGCACCGGATCGGCCGCACGGGGCGCGCCGGGCACGAGGGGACGGCGATCACCTTTATTTCGCCGTCGGAGAACCGGCAGTTCATGTTCATGCAGCGGCAGGTGAAGGCCGACATCCGCAAGGAGACCCTGCCCACGGCGCACGACATCGTGGAGATGAAGAAGCTCAAGATCAAGGACGATTTGGCGGAGATCGTCGAGGAGGAGTCCTACACCGATTACGACGAAATGGCCAAGGAGCTGCTTTCGGAGCTGGATCCGGAGATCGCTTTGGCCGCCCTGATGCGGCTGGCCTTCAAGAACGAGTTGGACGAGAGCAACTACCCGGAGATCCGGCGCATCGACGTGGACCGGCGCGGGACCTCGCGGCTCTTTATCGGGCTGGGCAAGAACGACGGCTACCGGCCCAAGATGATCGTGGAGCTGCTCAACCGCGAATGCGGCATCCCGCAGCAGAAGATCGACGACGTGAAGTGCATGGACGACTTTTCGTTCGCCACCATTCCGTTCCAGGACGCCGAGGCGGCGATGAAGAAGCTCAATTCGCTGCGGGAGCTGGCCAACGACGACCGGCCGCTGGTCAAGCTGGCGAAGGAATCCGATAAGAAGAGCGACCGGAACCCGAATGCGGTTGCCGACCGGCCGCGCAGTTACAACCGTGGCGGCGGCGACCGGGGCGGGCGCGGAGGCTATAACAAGCGTGGCGGCGGCCGGAACGACTATGCCAAGCCGCGCGACCACAGCCGGAGGAAGTATTGATCCGGCGTACCGTGTCACCCTCTTTTTCCAAAATGACAGCCCCAGGGCTGTCATTTTGGCATAAACCGGCCCTTGCCGGGATTTGGCATAGAATATGCTGCATTTTGCAGCCGTAATTCGATTTAAAAACGACCAAAAACATAAAAAACTTTACGAGCTATGAAAATCAAACCGTTAGCAGATCGCGTACTGATCGAGCCGAAACCGGCCGAAGAGAAAACCGCATCGGGGCTTTTCATTCCTGACACTGCCAAAGAGAAACCGCTGGCAGGCACCGTGGTGGCTGTAGGGCCGGGCACCGACGAAGTCAAGATGGAGGTCAAGAAGGGCGACCAGGTGCTCTACGGCAAATACGCCGGCACCGAGATCACCGTCGATGGCAAGGACTACCTCATCATGAAGCAGAACGACATTCTGGCGATTATCTAACCGTTTCATTATTCACAGAACTCTTAAAAACAGAAGAACACGATGGCAAAACAGATCATATTCGATACCGACGCCCGCGAACAGCTCAAATCGGGCGTGGACGCGCTGGCGAACGCAGTGAAGGTAACTTTGGGACCGAAAGGGCGCAACGTGCTGATCGACAAAAAATTCGGCGCACCGCAGGTAACCAAGGACGGCGTTACCGTGGCTAAAGAGGTGGAACTCGAAGACCAGGTAGCCAATATGGGGGCGCAGCTGGTCAAAGAGGTGGCCTCCAAGACCAACGACGACGCCGGTGACGGTACCACCACCGCTACCGTACTGGCGCAGGCCATCATCACCACCGGTATCAAGAACGTGACCGCTGGGGCCAATCCGATGGATCTTAAGCGCGGGATCGACAAAGCCGTCGAAGCCGTTGTGGCAGACTTGCAGAAACAGAGCCAGAAAGTGGGCGACGACATCAGCAAGATCGAGCAGGTGGGCACGATCTCGGCCAACAATGACTCGACCATCGGCAAACTGATCGCCGAGGCGATGGGCAAGGTCAAGAAAGAGGGCGTCATTACCGTCGAGGAGGCTAAAGGGACCGAGACCCACGTGGATGTTGTGGAGGGGATGCAGTTCGACCGCGGGTACATCTCGCCGTACTTCATCACCGACACCGAAAAGATGGAGGCCGACCTCGAAAAACCGTATATCCTGATCACCGACAAGAAGATCTCGACCATGAAAGAACTGCTGCCGGTGCTGGAACCGGTGGCGCAGAGTGGTCGGGCATTGCTCGTCATTGCCGAGGATGTGGACGGCGAGGCTTTGTCTTCGCTGGTGCTCAATAAGCTGCGCGGCACGTTGAAGATCGCTGCCGTCAAGGCTCCGGGCTTCGGGGATCGCCGCAAGGAGATGTTGCAAGACATCGCCATCCTGACCGGCGGGACGGTTATTTCGGAAGAGACCGGCCTGAAACTGGACGCCGCAACGATCGACATGTTGGGCTCGGCCGAGAAAGTTACCCTGACCAAGGAGAATACCACCATCGTCAACGGTGCCGGCAAGAAAGAGGCGATCAAGGAACGTGTGGCCCAGATCCGCAAACAGATCGAGGCTTCGACTTCGGACTATGACAAGGAAAAACTCCAGGAACGTCTGGCCAAGCTGGCCGGCGGGGTGGCTGTGCTCTATGTGGGCGCCGCTACCGAAGTGGAGATGAAAGAGAAGAAAGACCGCGTGGACGACGCACTGGCTGCGACCCGTGCCGCGGTAGCAGAAGGGATCATCCCGGGCGGTGGCGTGGCATACATCCGCGCTACCAAAGTCCTCGAAAAGCTCAAAGGCGAGAACGAGGACGAAACCACCGGTATCCACATCGTGAAACGCGCGATCGAGGAGCCGCTGCGCCAGATCGTGGCCAATGCCGGCGGCGAAGGCTCGGTGGTGGTGAACCAGGTGAAGGAAGGCAAGGGCGCTTATGGCTACAACGCCCGTACCGACGTTTACGAGGATATGTTCAAAGCCGGGATTATCGACCCGACCAAGGTGGCCCGCGTGGCGTTGGAGAATGCCGCTTCCGTGGCTTCGATGTTCCTGACCACCGAATGCGTGCTGGCCGACATCAAGGAAGAGAATCCGGCTCCGGCCATGCCGGGCGGCATGGGGGGTATGGGCGGCATGATGTAGTCGCCCGCGTCCCGCATAAGTTGGGAACCGGTAAATAATGTGAAAAAAGAGAGGCGTATCCGACCACGGTCGGATACGCCTCTCGGTTTATTTTCGGTCGGGTAAGTTATTGTACTTCGACTTCGACTGCCGCCGGATAGAGGCGTTCGGGATCGAAGAAAGCGGCGCAGCTGTTGACCAGGTTGGCCGCATCGAGTTCGACCTTGCCTTTGAATGCTTCGCGCCCGTTGACCTTCACAGTTACCGGCCGGCTGAGATCGACCAGCCGGTCGTTCAGGTAGATCACCACGCGCCCTTTGGTCGCCGGCGTGTAAGTTTTGCTGTATGTCTTCGGAAGATTCCATTGGCTGGTGCGCTCGACCGCTTCGGAGGTCATTGTGCTGACGTTCAGGTCGATCGTGTTGCCGTCGATAGTCATCTCATAGCAGGAGCGCGACGAAGCGTCGTCGTTGGAACGCTCCTTGACGTACAGGTTGTAGAACCCGTCGCGGTAGCGGCCGTCCATGGGGAAGTTCTCCCAATAGACATATTTGGGATAGGGATTGCGGGTGTGGCCCTTCATATAAGGAGTGGTCGGCTTGTAGTCGATCGAAGTATGCGTAGCGCCCGGAACAACCTGGATGTCATGCTCGTAATATCCCGGATGCAGCCTTTGTAAACTGTCGAATTCGTTTTTGGCCGCTTCGGTCAGTTCGTTTCGGCAAAATCCCCGGTCGTTCGATCCCGTGCGCAGCGAGAAAGCGATATTGGCGCAATTTTCCGCCGGAGCGTTTTCCAGCGGTTCGCCGCCCGCTATGGGGCCCGCTGCGGCCAGATAGTCGGCATAGAACGAAGCGAGGCGCTGGCTGCCGTAAGCCCCCTCCGAGATGCCGAAGAAATAGATGCGATTCGGGTCGATCTCATCCGAGAGGTAAGCCTGTCGCAGCAGCTTTTCCCATGCCTGCTGCTTGGCTACCTGCCACCAGCGGTAGTAGCTCCCTTCATTCGGGATTTGCGGAATGAAATAGACCGACGGGGCGTCGTCGAACCGGGAACCGAGGGCGAGACCGTTTCTCCATTCGCGTTCCTTCGGGCCCGATCCGTGGAGGTAGACGAACAGCGGCCATCCGGCCTCCGGTTTAGCCGCGCCTTTGTAGCCGTAGTAATAGGGCATCACGGCGTCCGGCTCGTATTTAGTGAGGTCCCAGCTTCCTTTCCGGGTCGCAGACAAACTGTCCAACGGAATCAGTTTTTCCTCCGCAAAGGCCGAATTGGCCGCTTTCCACGAGTTCCAGACCACTTCGCGGACTTTGTCGGTCTTCTTCGGGGATAACCTGGCGGAAGCGTCGTATGCCGTTTTGTCGCCGGTCAGGTAGCCGGCGAAATAGTCCACATAGGCTTTGTCGGTTTTTTCCTGGCCCGGCGACGGAACGGGATTGCCGGGTGAAAAGCTGCATAGGGCAGGCAGCAAACAGAGCAGAAAAAGGTTTTTTCTCATAATTAGGTCAGTAGTTTTTGTCCATGTAAAGATATAAATTGTCTT
>JAJBVQ010000176.1 GCA_020859745.1 Rikenellaceae bacterium | reverse complement strand
GGTAAGAGTCTTTCCGATTGGCTCCGGGAGAATCATGTGCCGGGGATATTCGGGGTCGATACCCGGCAGATCACTAAAGTCATCAGGGAGCGCGGGGTGATGCTCGGCAAAATATTGCAGGAGGCTGACTTCAGCCATGCCGATGCCATACCTTTTCACAATCCGAATAAGGAAAACCTCGTCGAAAAAGTTTCGTGCGACGGGATTATCACCTACGCCAACCCGGATGCCAGGCGGACTATCGTGCTGGTGGACTGCGGGTGCAAATACAATATTATCCGGTGCCTCTATAACCGCGAGGCCACGGTGGTGCGGGTGCCGTGGGACTACGATTTCAGCACCTTGGATTACGACGGCGTGATGCTCAGCAACGGGCCGGGGGATCCGGCGCTGTGCGGGGCAACCATCGCCAATATCAAGAAAGCTATGGCCGAAAAACCGAATAAGCCTATTTTCGGGATATGTTTGGGAAATCAGCTCCTTAGCTGGGCGGCGGGGGCTACTACTTATAAGCTCAAGTACGGGCACCGCTCACACAATCAGCCGGCGCTGGAGGTGGGGACAAATCGGGCGGTCATTACCTCCCAGAATCATGGATATGCCGTTGATCCGACCAATCTCCAAAACGGCTGGGAACCCTACTTCATCAACCTCAACGACAACACCATCGAGGGGATCAAGCATAAGTCGTTGCCGTTCTTCAGCGTGCAGTTCCACCCGGAGGCCACCAGCGGCCCCGTGGACACCGAGTACCTTTTCGACCAGTTTATTGACCTAATCGACCAATACAAGAAATAATGTCAGCTACCAAAGACAACAACATAAAGAAAGTGGTGCTGCTCGGTTCGGGCGCACTGAAGATCGGCGAGGCGGGCGAGTTCGACTACTCGGGTTCGCAGGCCCTCAAGGCGTTGAAGGAAGAGGGGATTTATACTGTCCTCATCAACCCGAACATCGCGACGGTGCAGACCTCCGATGGGATTGCCGATAAGGTTTATTTTCTGCCCGTGACCCCTGATTTCGTCGAGGACGTGATCGCCCGGGAGCGGCCGGAAGGGATTTTGCTCGCTTTCGGGGGGCAGACCGCTCTCAACTGCGGGGTGCAGCTCTACAAGCGGGGAGTGCTCGAAAAGTACAATGTGCGGGTCTTGGGGACGCCGGTGCAGGCCATTATGGACACCGAAGACCGGGATCTGTTCGTCCATAAATTGGACGAGATCAATGTCAAAACCATTAAGAGCGAGGCCGTTACCACGGTGGCGGATGCCAAGCGGGTGGCGAACGAGTTGGGGTATCCGGTCATTATTCGGGCTGCCTATACCTTGGGGGGCCTCGGGTCGGGCTTCTGCGACAACGACGAGGAGCTGGACACTTTGGCGGCCAAAGCGTTCACCTATTCGCCGCAGATCCTGGTCGAGAAATCGCTCAAAGGGTGGAAAGAGGTCGAGTATGAGGTGGTAAGGGACAAGTACGACAACTGTATTACGGTTTGTAACATGGAGAACTTCGACCCGCTGGGGATACATACCGGGGAGTCGATTGTCGTGGCTCCGTCTCAGACCCTGACCAATGCCGAATACCATAAGCTGCGGAAGATCGCGATCCGGATTATCCGGCACGTGGGGATTGTCGGGGAATGTAACGTGCAGTACGCCTTAGATCCTAATTCCGAGGATTACCGGGTGATCGAGGTTAATGCGAGACTTAGCCGGAGTTCTGCATTGGCATCCAAGGCGACCGGGTATCCGCTGGCTTTCGTGGCGGCGAAATTGGGGCTGGGGTATGGGTTGCACGAACTCAAGAACTCGGTGACCAAGTCTACTACCGCTTGCTTTGAGCCGGCTTTGGACTATATCGTCTGCAAGATACCGCGCTGGGATCTCTCCAAATTTAAAGGCGTTAGCCGTGAACTCGGCAGCTCCATGAAGTCTGTCGGGGAGGTGATGGCCATCGGCCGGAACTTTGAGGAGGCGATACAGAAAGGCTTAAGAATGATCGGGCAGGGGATGCACGGGTTCGTGGCCAACAAGGAGATGGCCGTGGACGACATCGACCGCGAGCTGACCAAGCCGACCGACAAGCGGATATTTGTGATCGCGCAGGCTTTCAAGCACGGGTACACGGTTGAGCGGATCCACGAGCTGACCAAGATCGACAACTGGTTCCTGCGCAAGTTGGCGGGGATTATCGCCCTGGAGGGCGAGATGGGGGCATACCACAAGCTCGAAGAGCTGCCCGACACGATGCTTTGGGAAGCCAAGAAGAAAGGTTTTTCCGACTTCCAGATCGCGCGGACGGTGCTCCACAGCGAAGACCTCCGGATGGAGGAGGGCTTGCTCAAGGTGCGGGCGTACCGGAAATCCAAGGGGATTACCCCTGTCGTGAAGCAGATCGACACGCTGGCCGCCGAATATCCGGCACAGACCAACTATCTGTACCTCACTTATAACGGGACCCGGCATGATGTCGATTTCGCACACGACGACCGCTCTGTGATCGTGCTCGGATCGGGCGCTTACCGCATCGGCTCCTCCGTGGAGTTCGACTGGTGTTCGGTGAGTGCCATCAATACCATCCGGGAAAACGGCCTGCGGTCGATTATGATCAACTATAATCCGGAGACGGTATCGACCGACTACGATATGTGCGACCGGCTCTATTTCGACGAGCTGACCTTGGAGCGGGTGCTGGACGTGACCGATCTGGAGGTGCCGAGGGGCGTGATCGTGTCGGTGGGGGGGCAGATTCCCAATAACCTGGCGATGCGCTTGCATCAGGAGAACGTGCCGATACTGGGGACTTCGGCGGTGAATATCGACCGGGCCGAGGACAGGCACAAGTTCAGCGAGATGTGCGACGAGCTGGGCATCGACCAGCCGCGGTGGAAAGAGCTGACCAGCATGGACGATATCTACCGGTTCGCCGACGAAGTGGGGTTCCCGCTTCTGATCCGGCCGTCGTATGTGCTCTCCGGGGCGGCGATGAACGTCGTTTCCAACAAAGAGGAGCTGGAACACTACCTCACTTTGGCGACCAACGTGTCGAAACAGTATCCAGTGGTGGTGACCGAGTTCGTGAACAACGCCAAGGAGATCGAGATCGACGCCGTGGCCAAGGACGGGGAGGTGATTATCTACGCCATCTCCGAGCACGTCGAATTCGCCGGGGTTCACTCCGGTGATGCGACGATCGTGTTCCC
This sequence comes from Rikenellaceae bacterium, assembly GCA_020859745.1. Classification (GTDB taxonomy): domain Bacteria; phylum Bacteroidota; class Bacteroidia; order Bacteroidales; family Rikenellaceae; genus Rikenella. The sequence continues at coordinate 4,837 of JAJBVQ010000176.1, read as the reverse complement.
GGCGCAGAAGCTCTATATCGAGACCGTGCGGCGGATCAAGAAGATCGCGCGGCAGATCGCCAAGGCGCTCGAAATTACCGGGCCGTTCAATATGCAGTTGTTGGCTAAGAACAACGACATCAAGGTGATCGAGTGTAACCTGCGGGCTTCGCGGAGCTTCCCGTTCGTTTCCAAGGTCTTGAAAGTGAACTTTATCGACATCGCCACCCGGGTTATGCTCGGGTTGGATCCGAACGTGCCGCACAAGTCGGCGTTCGAGCTGGACTATGTGGGCATCAAGGCGCCGCAGTTCAGTTTCAGCCGCTTGCAGAAAGCCGACCCGGTGCTGGGCGTCGAGATGGCTTCGACCGGCGAGGTCGGGTGTATCGGCGAGGACTACTATGAAGCTATCCTCAAGTCCATGCTTTCGGTGGGGTATTCCATTCCGAAAGGGAGCGTCTTGCTTTCGACCGGCGACACCAAGTCCAAGACCCTGACCCTGGAGGCCGCCAAGGCGTTGCAGGATAAGGGGTACACCGTTTACGCCACCAAAGGCACCGCCGATTTCCTCGGCGACAACGGCGTGGCCGCCACCGTGCTCGGCTGGCCCGACCAGGATCCGGCCGTCAGCGGACTGCCCAACGTGCTCGACTATATCAAGGAGCGGAAGATCGACTTCGTGGTCAATATCCCGAAGAATTTTACGAAGGACGAATTGAATAACGATTATACGATTCGCCGTTCCGCCATCGACTTCAATATTCCGTTGATTACCAACGCCCGGCTGGCCAACGACTTTATCGTCGCCTTCTGCCGCATGGGACGCGAAGACCTGAAGATCAAGGCTTGGAACGAGTATAAATAGGCCTCCTTGTTGCAATATTGCATACGGAAAATGCAAGAATTGCAATAAATAATACGGATATTGCAATCGTATGGTGCACATCATACGATTGCTTTGTTAATATACTATTGATGAGTGAATTAGAAGAAAATCCCTTCCGGAATTATCGGCATACCGCTTCGGTCGCCGGACTGCCCGTTTTCGCGTCCGCCTTGCTGCTGATGCTCGCCTCCGTGCAGCCCTCCCTGCCGGGACGGACACCTGTTTGGGTCTGGTGCGCCGTGGGCGTCGTCCTGATGTTCCTGGTCGTTTGGGGCGTCGGGGCGGTAGCCTTGCGGTTCCAGACCGCCAAAGGGAACCCCCACTGCGGGACGCCCGTCAAGCGCAGGTACATGCTGTTCGTCTTTATCTGCTCCCTGACCGGCGTGCTGGGCGTGGCCGGCCTGGCCGCCTGCGTGCTGGCCGGGTGGATACGGCTCAATACCGGCATCCTGCTGCCCGGCATGCTGGCTGCGCTCACCCTCGCGCTGGCCGTTTCCGGCGTGTTGTGGCACACCCTCGGCAAACCGAAAGGGCGGTAACCGGAAAAACGTGCGTTATATTTTGCCGTTCCGGATATTAACCCTATCTTTGCCTCGCTAAAGAAAATAACGTTTAACAACAAAGCACAATGAAAGAAGGAATTCATCCCGAAGGATATCGTGTCGTGGCATTCAAAGATATGTCCAACGATCAGGTCTTTTTGTGCCGGTCCGCCGTCAATACGAAGGAAACGATTGAGATAGACGGCGAAACCTATCCCGTCTACAAGATGGAAATCTCGAGCGCCTCGCACCCGTTCTACACCGGGAAACAGACGCTGGTGGATACCGCTGGGCGCGTCGATAAGTTCATGAGCCGGTATCAAAAACACTACGATAAACGCAACGCGAAATAATGCCGGCGGCCTTTGGGCCGCAGGTTGTTATTTAAATTCATTGGAGCAGGATTCTTTCGCGGAATCCTGCTTTTTTATTACCTTACGCGTACCAACCCTTTACACTCGACGATATGATGAAACGCAACTTACTCCTGATGGTCGCCATCCTTCTTTTGGGTGGGTCATCGGCCGTTTGCGCACAGGCAAGAAAGTCTGCGGCGGCATTCCAGAGTCCTGCCCCGGAGCGGCAGGGCACGGTTTACTACATGCCGAAACAGAACCCCCTGACCTACACTATCTGGGTGGACGACATCGAATTCGGGCCGGAAGCGACGGTCGTGACCATGCATTACCTCCGGGCCCGAGGAGGTGCGAACCTGTCACCAAGCACCCGGCTGATCTGCCGGCTTAGGGGCGGTAAGACCCGCGTTCTCGGTCTGCGGTACACGCAAGGGATCAGTATGAAGAAAGACCGCTATACCCAGCTGGGGCGCGGCGAGGTGTTCCGGGCTTATTTCCCCGCCCTCGACCCCGCCGACGCGGCGAAGGTCAGGAGCGTCGACTTTATGGAAGACCCCAGCGGCCGCGCGGGCGGGAATGTCTTTAACATTACGGGTATCAAGATCAGTAAGAAAAACCTGGTGGTTCGGTAACCGGGGTAGCCCTTTTCCGAACTTCCGGTATATTCCCGCGCCGGCGGCGGCGAGAAGCGTAAGCTTCGAGCCGCGGTAAGGCGGTGAGCGAGTAGCTGTGTTTCCACGTTAGTGGCGGCGCCCCCCCGATGGGGGCAGGGCGCGCCGAATAAATTACGGCCCACAGAACAGGCTACATTTGCGCATCAGCGGAGGGGGTTGAAAGGCGCGGTGGGGCCGCGCGCCGGTACCGGTAAAGTAAAGAGACAATCCGCGCGGCAATGGTCGCGCCGGAGATATTCCCCGTGTCAACGGCGGGCCGCCTCCCACGGGGCGGCCCGAATAGGGTAGCTACAGCCGATACAACAGCCAACGGCTGCCGCGTCAGCGGCCACGCAGGAACCACCCACGGCGTAGGGCCGCAAAAATTGCCGTCCCTTCGTCGGCTCCGGGCTGAAAAGATTGTTACAGCCATGGCCGCAGCGCCAACTGCAAACCTAAGGTAACAAAGTAAGGCACGAGCGGAATGTACGCCCGCCAGAAATAAGGCAGGATGTAACCGGGTCGCATTAGAGCGAAAAGCCGCAGCGGGCGAACATCTCCTTGTCCTCCGCGACTCCCGAGCCGATTGTCGTCAGCAGGTCGCCCACGATCGCCGCATTTACACCGCTGCGCAGCGCCCGCTCCTGGATCTCCGGCTTCAGCAGCGTCCGGCCCCCCGCAAAACGGATGTAAACCCCCGGGTTGATCAGCCGGAACAGGGCGAACGTCCGCAGGATCTCGTCGTCCGACAGCGGGGGCGTGTTTTCCAGCGGCGTTCCCGGGATCGGGTTCAGCACGTTGACCGGGATCGACGCCACCCCCATTTCCCGCAGCGCGAAAGCCATCTCCACCCGCTGCTCCGGCGTTTCGCCCATGCCGATGATCCCCCCGCTGCAAATTTTCAGTCCCACCTCTTTGGCCCAGGCGATCGTCCGCTGCTTTTCGGCCAGCGTGTGCGTCGTGCAGAGCTTCGGGAAATGCGACGGTGCCGTCTCGATGTTGCAATGATAGCTTCCCACCCCGGAATCTTTCAGTTTCCGGAGCTGCTCCTTGTTCAGCAGCCCCAACGAAGCGCAACGCATACCGCCGCGGAACCCCTCGCATTCGGCAGCGATGGCCCGGTAGATCTCCGCGCACTTTTCAACCTGACCGTCCGTCATCGTCCGGCCGCTGGTCACCAGCGAGAAGCGGCCCACCCCCTTGTCGTGGTTGTCGCGGGCATGTCGCAGCGCTTCTGCCGTATCTGTCAGCGGGTATATCTCAATTTTCGTCCGGTGGTGCGCCGACTGCGAGCACCACTTGCAGTCCTCCGAACAGCGGCCGCTGCGGGCGTTCATGATCGAGCAGGTGTCCACCCGGTCGCCCATGAAATGCCGCCGCACCCGGTCCGCCGCATCGCACAGAGCGTCCGTTTCGGCATGACGGAGCAGTTCGAGGGCTTCGTCGGCGGTTATAAGGTATCCGCCCAGTATGTCGGCGGTGAGTTCCTGAAGGTTTTTCATCTGTTCCCGGATAAGTTTTGCAAATATAGAGAATATAAATTTTGGAATTATCCGGGAAATACCTACTTTTGTATCGCAAAAGCAATGGCACCGTAGCTTAATTGAATAGAGCAGTTGACTACGGATCAACAGGTTACAGGTTTGAGTCCTGTCGGTGTCACTTCGAAAAAGCCTCTTTCACCTTATGGTGGAAGAGGCTTTTTCCGTTTGGCGGGGTTCCCCGCATTTTATCGGCCTGTTGCGTTTTGCACCAGTTTCAGCGTGTTGTCGAGCAGTTCCGTTCCGCCCCACGGGCCGTGGCCGGGGACGACTACGGCAGCATCTTTATACCGGCGTTTCAGCCGTTCGATGGTTCCCGGCCACGCCTCCATATCGGCGTCTGCCGTATTGCCGATCCATGTCGCTTGGGCGTCTTTGACCAGGCAGCCCCCGAAAAGCACCTTTTCGGAAGGTACCCATGCCACCGTGTTGTCCGGCGTGTGGCCCCCGCCTTCGTAACGGCAGATCACCGCCACCTTCCCCGCCCGCAATTTCACCGACTTCCCGAAACCGTGGCCCGGCACCGGTTTACCGTGTTTGAGGGCCTCTTCGATCGTCATCCGGTTGGCATACGAGGCGACCCCCTGCGATTGCAGCCAGCCCAGACCGCCCATGCAGTCGGCGTGCCAGTGGTTCGGCACGAACCGCGTCACCCGCGCATGCAGCGAGTCGGCGATGAAGCGCACCAGCGTTTCGGTCTGCGCGTCGTTAGCCGGCGTGTCCAGCAACAACGCTTCGCCCTCCGAGATAACGACCAGCCCGTTGCTCGAAACGCCTGCAAAACCGTCCAGGTCGGCTACCGAGGTGTGAACCCAGGCGTGCGGCGAGACCTGTGTGAGCGTAATGTCGCCGGAGACTTTCAGCGTGGTTTGCGCGGCAG
>JAJBVQ010000087.1 GCA_020859745.1 Rikenellaceae bacterium | reverse complement strand
TGACGCGGGAACTTAGCCACTCGCATTTGGACTGCCCCGTGGCACAGGGACTTTTTTCATTCGCCGGCGGCCCGTCAGGGCCGGACGCCTCCCCGCGGGAGTCCCGGCTTTTCGCGCTGCCGTTCTCGGTGTGCCGCCTGGGGGCGAAGCCGCAAAGCGGCTTGGCGGCGCACCGGCGACTCTGACGGGTCGCGCTTCTCGCTCATCGTCTTACCGCGGCAGCGGGTGGGCCGAAGCCTCCCCCTGCGCAGGCCCGCAATAAGGTATAGTATATCTCGGTCGGCAGGCCGATAAAACGGCCACGGGCTGCGCAGGCGGCGACCCGAAAATTCACCGCTGGGACGTCGCTGACACAGAAACCGAGCTAATCGCTTTTTCAAATTCGGCCTGCGCGCTCCGGGAGTGGCCGCTTTGCGGCCAGCGCGCATGGCCGGCGATCCTGACGGAACGCGCTATTTGCTCATCGTCTTATCGCGGCAGCGGGCGGGCCGAAGCCTCCCGCAGCGGAGACCCGCAACCTCGCTTCGCTCGGAGCGGCTCCGCAGGCTCCGACCCGAAAACACATCTCAGGCCCGCCGCTGACACGATAATCGGGTGCCCGCTTATGTATCGTTTCGGGCGACTTTTGGTCGCGCAGCCCGCAGCCATCCCCGGCGAAGGGCTGCGGGCCGACACCGCGAGCGCGGAAACTCAACTACCCCCCTTCATCATTACCAACCATCCCCGAACGGGGCGCCGCCGACTGGCAGATACCGGAAAAAGCATTACCTTTACCCACATGAACACCTACTTCCGCATACTCCGGTTCGGGCGGCCCTACAGCCGTTACGCCGTCCCATACTTCATCTGCATCATCCTGCACACGGTCTTCAACACGATGACCTTCGCCATGCTGATCCCCATCATCCAGACCATGTTCGACGCCGACTCGATGATGCAGGCCGTTACGGCCATGCCCCACTTCGAACTCAGCACCGAATACGCCAAAGCCGTGATGAACTACGGACTCTACAGAGTGGCCGGGGCCGGGTACACCATCAAAGACATGCTCTTCATGCTGGCGATCCTGACCGTCGTGATCGTGTTCCTGAGCAACCTGTTCCGCTACTTCGCCCAGCGCACGCTCGAAAACCTGCGCATCCACACCCTCCAGCAGATCCGCGACACCATGTTCGACCGCGTGGTGCGGCTCCAGGTCGGCTACTTCAGCAACGAACGCAAAGGCGACATCATCTCCAAGATCACCTCCGACGTGCAGGTCGTGCAGTTCTGCATCACCAGCACCTTCCAGATCTTCTTCAAGGAACCCTTCCTGCTGATCGGTTACTTCGTGCTGCTGATCGGCATCTCGTTCCACCTGACGCTGTTCACCATCGCCGTGCTGCCCGTGATCGCCCTCTGCATCGGTTACATCGTCAAGAAACTGCGCCGCTCGGCCACCGAAGGACAAGAGGCTTTCGGGGACATGGTCAGCCTGCTCGACGAGTCGCTCGGCGCCATCAAGACCGTCAAAGGCTACAACGCCACCGGCTATATCGACCGGAAATTCCGCAAGCTCGACGGCCGCTATTCCGACATTATGCGCGCCATCGCCCGGCGGCAGCAGCTCGCCTCGCCGATGAGCGAGTTCCTGGGGATCACCTCCCTGTCCTTCATCCTGGTTTACGGGGGCAACATGATCCTGAACGGCGACCTGACGGCGGCGGCCTTCATCGCCTACCTCGGAGCGTTCTCGCAGGTGACGCGCCCGGCGCGGGCCATCGCGGACGCCTTCGGGAACATCAACCAGGGGATCGCCGCCGGGGAGCGCGTGCTGAAAGTGATGGACACGGCACCCGTGATCACCGACAAGCCGGATGCAAAGACTCTGGCCGAGTTCACCGAAGGGATCGAGTTCCGGAACGTGTCGTTCTCATACGAAGACCGGCTGGTGCTCAACGACATATCGTTCACCATCCCGAAAGGACAGACCGTGGCGCTTGTGGGGCCTTCGGGCGGCGGGAAATCGACCATTTCCGACCTGATCCCCCGCTTTTACGACCCGGACGCGGGAGCGGTACTGGTGGACGGCGCCGACCTGCGCGACTATCTAGTGGAGAGTGTGCGCGCCCATATGGGGATCGTGGCGCAGGAGACGGTGCTCTTCAACGACACCATCGAGGAGAACATCCGCATGGGAAACGACACCGCAACGCTCGAAGAGGTGATAGAAGCGGCCCGGGTGGCCAACGCCTACGACTTTATTATGGAGACCGAACACGGATTCCAGACCAATATCGGCGACCGGGGGATGAAACTGTCGGGCGGACAGCGGCAGCGCCTCTCCATCGCGCGGGCGGTGCTGCGCAACCCGGACATCCTTATCCTCGACGAGGCGACCTCGGCGCTCGACACCGAAAGCGAGCGGCTGGTGCAGGATTCGCTGTCGTCCCTGCTCAAAGGGCGCACTTCGCTGGTGATCGCCCACCGGCTGAGCACGATCCAGCATGCCGACAAGATCATCGTGGTGGAGTCGGGCCGGATCGCCGAGCAGGGTACCCACGCCGAGCTGATGGCCCTGGAAGGCATCTACCACAAGCTGATCGAGATGCAGCAGCTGGCAGGATAATTGCCCTGTTCAACGTTTCATCGCACCTTCCGCGGCGGGAACGGGAGGGCCTAATATCTCCGAACGATGAAAAAGCTCCTTATGTTGAGCCTCGCCCTGCTGGCAGCGGGGACGGCTTTCGCCCAGAAGATGGTGATCGGCTCGCGCATACCCGATTTCAGGGGGGTGCAATGGCTGACCGCGGCTCCCGCCGGGCCGGGATCGGGCCAGACCGCTCCGATGCTGGTCGAGTTCTAAGACCCGGACAACGCCACCTCGGCTCGCTTCTTCCCGAAGCTGGCCGACATCCGGCAAAAGTACGGCAACGGCGATTCGGGCATCCAGATCGTGGTGCTGGTGGCCCGCCAAGGGCCGGCCGCCGACAAGCTCCTGAAAGAGTGCGGCGACCGGTACTACATCGGCACCGACCCGGACGGCAAAGTCTATCAGGCCTTCAACGTGCAGTTCCTGCCCTACACGATCCTGGTCGACTCCAAAGGCGAGCTTTACTGGCAGGGCAACCTGGGGAACATCACCGACGCGGTATTGCAGAAAATCAGATAATATTCAGGTCGGAGCCTGCGCGGCATGTTAATAGGTCGTAGGTGCGACCTATTGCAGGCCTGCGCCGGGGGAGGCTCCGGCCTGACACAAGTTTTAACGCATAACCCAAACCAAATAAACTTTCGTGAAAAAAGCACTCATCCTCAGCGCCGCCTTGCTTACCGGCACCGCGACCACCCTTTTTGCACAGAAAAACATCGAATTCGGCAACCCCTATGAGTTCCTTCCGCCGCATTACGTCTGCTACCGCGCGCCGCAGGCCGTGACTATCGACGGGAACATCGACACCCCGGAGTGGGCCGACGTGCCGTGGACTTCGGATTTCGTGGACATACAGGGTAAGAGCCGGCCCGTCACCCCGCGGCACCGCTGCCGCGCCAAACTGATGTGGGACGACAAGAACCTCTACATCGCCGCCGAGATGATCGAGCCGAACCTCTGGGCGACCCTAACCGAACGGGAGTCCGTTATTTTTCAGGACAACGACTTCGAGGTTTTCCTCGACGTTACGGGGAGTACGCACCACTATATGGAGTTCGAGGTGAATGCTCTGGGGACAGAATGGGACTTGATGCTGACCCGGCCCTACCGCGACGGCGGCGCGCCGCTCAACGCATGGAATATGAACGGGATGCGTTCGGCGGTGAAGCTCTACGGAACGCTGAACGACCCGTCGGACACCGACGAGAAATGGACGTTCGAAATGGCGATCCCGCTCTCGACCCTGATGGAAGTGCAGTACGGCAAACGCGAGATCAAGGACGGCGAACAGTGGCGGCTGAACTTCTCGCGGGTGCAGTGGCAGCTCGACGTGGTAGACGGCAAGTACTCTAAGCGGCCCAAGACGCCGGAGGACAACTGGGTGTGGGCGCCGAGCGGCAAGATCAGCATCCACGAGCCGGAATACTGGGGGTTCCTCCAATTCTCGACCATTACGGCGGGCAAGGGCACCGCGCCGTTCGTGTGGAACCCGAACGAAGATGTCAAGTGGGCTTTGCGGCAGCTCTATTTCCGCCAGCGGGAGTTCCGGGGCGCCAACGGCCGCTGGGCCGCCACGCCGGAGGAGCTGAAAGCCGCCGGGATCAAGGTCAAGGGGCTTGAATTCAAACCCGTCGTTTATGCCGCGGGGGACGCATACCGCATCGTGGCGCCGGGCTTCGGCGGAACGTCGTGGTATATCGACAACCAAGGGTACGTAGGGCAGGGGAAGTAGCCCGGACGGCTGCCGAGCGGTACCGCCGAAGCGACTGCGACCCCTGCCCGGCGGGGTGGCGGGTGCCGAAAGGCGGAACGACCGATAACCCGCAAAATCCGTGGGTAAAGTTCACGGTAGACAACAGTCGATGGACTGGAGTGAATCCCGACATGGGACGTTACTGGACGATCGAAGTCTCTAATCCTACCCCGACGTGGTATCCGGTAACCGGATATCGTCACTGGACCACCGGTTATTTCGCCATGTGCGGGGTCGAGATCAGCAACTGGACTACTACACGGGACGACAAGAATTACTATTTGTTCAGCAATAGCGGCCTTGTCGATCCCGGTGGATACCAGGGAGGTTATGCGGTTCCGGCTATCGGCTTTCCCGTCCGCTGCGTACGGGAGTGACGGGGATACGGAAGGGGGAGGTGCCGCGGTCACACCGAAAAAGCATTGACCGGGTCAGGATGTTTGCCGGCTCAAGTGGAAACCTCAGTTTCCGCGTCCGCTGCCGGCACGAAGCCAGCGCACCGCGTAGAGTAGAAATTGTGATAAGCAGTAGGCCGGACGCCCGGGAGCGACCGCATCGAGCAACGCGAGAGTTAACTGCGCTTCGCTTGTTTTCCTCCTCGCCGTTCGGCAAAGCGAACATGTTCGCTTTGCTCTCACTGGCAGCGTCGGTTGCGGGCCTCCCGAGGGGAGGCGTCCGGCCCGCCCGCTGGCGCGGAACCCAACCATTGATTTACCATTCCACGTGGCTTTATTTGATGGCGGCCTTATGCTCACACCGAGCATAAGGCTGAAACTACCCGGGCGTCCAGCCCTTCAAGCGACGGGCGGTACTTTCGGGCACACCGGCAGGGGTGTAATTATCCGAATAACGGCCGCACGCCCGCGGAAAATATTCCGAAACGGCTTGTTCGTCGCATACACGTTCGAAAAATCGCTATCTTTGCCTTCGATAAGACTATTGTCTTTCCCGCGCCAGCGGGCGACTTTGCGGTCAGACCGTGCGGCCCGGAGCCAGCGGAGGCAAAACGAGCATCGCGAGTGTAGCCCTACGCCGGTGGTGACTCCGGGCTGGGTGGCCTTTAGGCCACCGGATAACATGACCGCAGCCAGCGAGTGGCATTTGCGACTGTTGGCCGCAAAGCCGGTAACCAACGGGGACTGAATGCAAGTTGAAGTCTGCCAACCACCGGATTATACATTCCCGCGCCAGCGGGCAGCCCGGAGCCACGCCCGGCGAAGGGCTGCAACCTGAAGGTTTTGCCCTCGCTGGCTCCGGGCGCAACGACAATCGAAACGTTCTCACATACTAAAGCTCCCCACTAAAACAACTACACATCCTTCGAGCTTTCCGACAAGCTTCAGAAACGTGCACACACGGCACGGGTCTGGAGCTATTCGTGTCGGAAGAGGTCGTAGTTGTCCTTGGTGGGGCGTTTAGCAAAAGATACCGTGCCTTTTTTACACCCAAAAAGGCCGATGCGTATTTTTCTGACGCTTTTCGTTATTTTACTGACCATATACAGCAAAACATCCGCACAGGACGCACAGGATCCTGCCGCGGTGCGTGCCCTGTGGCGGTTGGACGGCGAGGAAGACGCGTTCGGATTCGGCCCTTTACAGGCATACGACAGCTACTTCGGGCAGACCACCGATTTCGGGTTCAGCTTCCTACGTTATAAGCCGAGGGGCTACGACTGGCGGTACCGCGATTTCCGCATGGGCGGTGTCGCGTTCACCGACTGGTTTCGGGGCGCCCCGGCATGGAACGCCGTCAGCGGGCTGACCTCCGTCGGCACCGAGATTTACGACGCCGACCAGACCGTTCCCTACTCCGTCGGCCGCTCCGAAGATCGGCAGATCCTGCCGTGGCAGCAATCACGCGGCGGCAAACTATCTTTCTCCTCCTCCAACCGCAGCTATAATTTTCGCTGCACGGCGGGCTACAACTCCGGCGAGAACGCAACGAACGGTTGGGGATACTCCCTCTTTGCCGGGCGGTCGTGGGGCCGATCCTATGCGGTCGACGGCGTGTGGAACGACAGTTGGGCCGCATTCGGGTCGGTGTCGAAACGGTTCGGCGGCCACAGGCACCGGATCGCGCTGACGGCTTGGTATGCCCCGACCCGGCGCGCTTTGCAGTCGGCTTCGACGGCGGAAGCCTACGAACTGACGGGGAACAACCTCTACAACTCGGCGTGGGGCCACTGGAACGGCAAACAGCGGTCGGCCAACGTCCGCGAAGCCCGGCAGCCGGTGGCGATGCTGACCCACGAATACATCTCCGGAAACGAACGATTCAGGCTCGTCACGACCCTCGCGGCGCGATTCGGCACGGAGAGCTACTCCGGCCTCGACTGGCAAAACGCGCCGAACCCGCGGCCGGACTACTACCGCAATATGCCGAGCTTCCAGCCGGAAGGAAGCGAGATGCGCGGCATCGTCACCGAGCTGTGGCGCACGGACGAAAATGTGCGCCAGATCGACTGGGCTGCGCTGGTGGAGCGGAACCGCTACGACAACCCGCGGGCGCATTATATCCTCGCCAGCCGGGTGCGGGACTACCGCGAGTTCACCTTGCAGTCGGTGGCGGAATGGCGGCCGGACGCCAAAACGCTGTTACGCGGCGGCATCGAACTATTCGCCGCTGAGAACCTGAATTACAAGCGATTGGACGACTTGCTGGGTGCGGACTACTGGCTGGACGTGGACGTTTTCGCCGAGAACCCGGAGGATGTTCAAAACAATACGCAGAGCGACATGCGCCACCCGAATCGGCAGGTGCGCGAGGGCGGTGAGTTCGGTTACAAATACTCCATGCAGGCGCTCTTCCCGCGGCTCTGGACGCGCTTTACCAAGCGTTACCGGGAGTGGGATTTCGAAACGGCGGGGGCCATAGGGGCAGCGGCATATCATCGTTTCGGCTACTACGACAAGCAGAATTTCCCCGGTTCGGAGTCGTTCGGCTGGTCGCCGTGGCTCGCGCGGGCCGAGTGGTTCATTCGGGGCGGGGTAGGCTACAATATCGGCAACCGTTTCCGGGCGGGCTTCCGCCTCACGGCGCAGAGCCTCGCCCCGACACCGCAGAACGCCTTTATCTCGCCGGAGTACCGCAATGCCCTGGTTCCCGATCTCAAGAACGAGAGTATTCTCGGTGCGGAGGTGAGTGTGAACTATCGCACGCCCTTTTTCCGGGCCTACTTCGGGGCCTTCGCCACCGCGCTGCGCAACCGCACGGAGGTGCGAGACTTCTACGACGACCTGAACCATTTCTTCTGCAACTACCTGATGTCGGGCATCGACACGCGGCACGTCGGGATCGAGCTGTCGGCGGAGGTGCAGCTGGGCCAGCAACTTTGGCTCCGCGCGGCGGGCGTGTTGTCGGACAACCGCTACACGTCGAACCCGACGGCAATCGAATTGCAGGAGAGCACGGGCGAAACGGCCGGGACAGAGACGGTGTACTACAAAAGCCTTCGCACGGCTACGGGGCCGCAGACGATCGGGGTGCTGGAGATCGAGTACACGCCGCGGTCGTGGATTTTCTCGGCGGCGCTGAACGGCTTTGCGGGCAATTACATCTCTCCGACCCCGCTGCGGCGCACGGAACGGGCTTTCCAGCGGATGGACCGGGGGTTCTTAATGGATCAGGAGGATTTCGGGTCGGGAGCGA
>JAJBVQ010000171.1 GCA_020859745.1 Rikenellaceae bacterium | reverse complement strand
CTAGGTCTCCACCATGCGCTTGCCGTGCTGCACCGATCCCTTCGGGCCGAAAATAGTTATATCTTTCAGTTTCAAACGTTTATCGGGACGATAGAAAATAAAGTCGATCCGCTCGCGCTCGTCCGCTTTCGGCGCCCACAACAGTTGCTTCATCTGAGCGCCCGGACAATCGGCAGGATAGGTATAGCCCGGGTGGGTCACCGGATTCGGAAACTTCATGCGGTAGGAATCGGCATAACCCGCCTCTTCGAGCAAGGTGGTCACCGTCCACGGCACCACCATCCCGTGGTGGTCGGCGCTGTCTTTGGTCGCCTCCGTCCAGTCCAGATGCGACGGTTCGTTGAAATCACCGGCCAGAAAGACCAGGTTCCCCGCCTCGGCGTCCCGCGCTGCATCGGCGATGAACAGGCGGATGGCGTCATCGCGCTGCGAAGCCACATTATCCGCCATAATGCTCTCCAGATCGGTATCCGGCTCCGGAAGTTCGGCCCACGTGCTCCCGTCGTAACCCCGCACCCGGTAATAGGCGCAGTTGGTATAGTCCAAATGGGTCGTATAGACGCTCACCTTCTGTCCTTCGGGCAGGGCAGCGACCAGTTTATACATGCTACCGTGGTCGTCTTTCTCCGGAAAAATAGTCGCGCTGTCCGAAATGGGATACTTGCTGAGCACCCCAGAGTCTTTACTTTTAAAGGAATAGTAGGTCTTTCCTTTCGCTTTGAGCGACTCGACGATGCGGTCGCAGAACCGGGTATCGTTGTAATTGCGCACTTCGCTGAGCATCACGAAATCGGCATCGGCGTAGGCGATCTCGTCGACCAGCGAGGCATAGCCGCCCGGAACCGAAGTCCCCTCCTGCCAGATATTGAGTTGCAGGACTTTGATCTCCCTTGCCCCGGCCGTTCGCCCGGCCATGCACAGCAGCCCCGCCGCCAGAATAAGTAGTTTCTTCATGGTATCGTTAAGTAGTTTAGGTTGTTTCTATACCCCGGAAAGGTGCTCGACCAGGACTTTCACCCCGATCAGGATCAAGATAAGGCCCCCGACCAGTTCGGCCTTTTCGCCGAGTCGGCCCCGGCTGCTGCGCCCCAGGAAAAGCCCCGTAAGCGACGAAATAAGCGTCACCACGGCGATAACCAGTGCGGCCACCAGCATATTGAGGAGCTGCGAATCGGCCGGTATGATCGTCAGGGGAAGCAACGCCATGGCGATACCCGCCACCAGTTCGTCGATACTGGTGGCCACGCCGAGCATTACGTTCCGGCCTAAAGCATACGGATCGCCCTTGATCCGTTTTTCATCCTCGCCCCTGAACGCTTCCCAGATCATCTTCCCGCCCAGAAACAACAGCAGCAAAAAAGCGATCCAATGGTCGTAAGCCTCGATCACGTTCCTGAAATTAGTCGCCACCGCCCAGCCTGCCAATGGGGTGAGCCCCTGGCACAGCCCCAAAATAGCGGCGAACCGGAACAGCCGGCCCCGCGTGCAGGTGCAGCAAACCATGCCGCACGAGATCGACACGGCGAATGAATCGAAACACAGACCGAAAGCGATTAACAAGAGGGTGACAAAATCCATAACGGGAATCCGGCGTTTGAAGCCGCTAATTTACGGATTATTCCGAAGCCCCACAAGCGCACCCCGGCAACACGAGATGGAGGATCGGGTAGGGGAAGCCCTCCGCATCGGTTTCCGAACGACTCTCCACGGCAAACCCCATACGCTCATAAAAACCCACAGCCTGTTCATTTTGCTCGTTTACATCGACACGGGTGCATCCGAGCTGCGCGACGGCATGTCGCACCAAACGGCTGCCGATCCCGCGCCCCCGGTAGGACGGGTGTACGAACAGCATCTCGATATTTCCATCCTTCGTGCCCAGAAAAGCCAGTATACGTCCGGCGGCATCCCGTGCCGCCGTCAGCCGGACAGCCGGGAAATAACCCGGCAGAAGGGCTTTGTAGAATTCCACATCTTCCGGTCTGACGAATTGATGCGTAGCCCGCACGGACGCTTCCCACAGTTCGGAAAGTTCCTGATATTCGGCCTGCGCCACGGGTGTGAGTTCGAGTTCCATAGGCTGCGAAAATACGGATTTATTGGCGTACATTTGCCCCGTAACGTTACACGAAGCAAATCTATGAAGATCGGATACGACGCCAAGCGGCTCTTTTTCAACGGCAGCGGACTGGGCAATTACAGCCGCAGCACGGTGGAGATGGTAGCCCGTTTCCGCCCCGAAACCCGGATCGCGCTCTTTTCGCCCAAACCCGGCAACACGCAGGGTTTTGTCCTGCCCCCGAACGCCGAAACGCACTATCCGGCCTCGCCGTTCATACACGGGCCGCTGCGGAGCCTCTGGCGCACCTCCATGCTGGGGCGGGAGGTCAAAAAGGCCGGTTGCGACCTATACCACGGCCTGAGCCACGAGCTGCCGACCGACATCGGGCGCAGCGGTGTGCCATCCGTGGTCACGATGCACGACCTGATCTTCGTGCGCTACCCGGAGCTTTACAAACCCGCTGACCGCACGCTCTATACCCACAAATACAAACGCAGCTGCGAAGCGGCCGGCCGCATCATCGCCATCAGCCGGCAGACGCGCGACGATCTGGTGCAATTCTGGCATATCGACCCGGAAAAGATCGACGTCGTTTACCAGGGTTGCCACCCGATGTTCTACGAACAGGTTTCCGCCGACACGCTCGAAGAGGTCCGGCGGCGGTACGGCATTCCGAAAGGGCCTTTCATCCTGAGCGTGGGGACGGTGGAGCCGCGCAAGAACCTGCTGCTGACCGTGCAGGCTATGGCCGAGGGGGAAATCGACATCCCGCTGGTCGCCTGCGGCCGCTGGACACCTTACAAAGACGAGATAACGGCTTACGCCGAGTCTAAAGGGATAGGGCACCTGCTGAATTTCCGGAACGACATCCGCTTCCCGGACCTTCCGGCGATCTACCGGATGGCGGCTGTTTCGGTCTACGCCTCGGTTTTCGAAGGGTTCGGCATCCCGATCCTGGAGGCGCTGAACTGCGGAACGCCGGTCATCACCAGCGTCGGGGGCGTTTTCCCGGAAACGGGCGGAGACGCGGCGCTGTATGTCGATCCGCATTCCGTTCAGGAGATGCGGAACGTCTTGGAACGGGTACTCGGCTCGGAAAGCCTGCGTAACGAAATGGCGGCAAGAGGACGGCAGTACGCCCTGAGCTTCCGCGAAGAGGTCTTGTTCCCCGCTTTATGGAACGTTTACGAACGGACGCTCGGACAGCCTTAGCCGATGACCGTGGCGACGACCTGCCGCCCGGAAGCCCGGTTGCGGAATTCGCATAAATAGATTCCCTGCCAGGTGCCCAGATTGAGCCGCCCCTGAGTAATAGGAATGGTCACGCCGGCGCCCATAAGGCTCGCTTTGGCATGTGCGGGCATATCGTCGTCCCCTTCGAGCGTGTGCCGGTAAAACGGCTGGCGCTCCGGCACCAGCCGGTCGAAAATGGTTTCCAGATCGGCCTGCACGTCGGGATTGGCATTCTCATTCACAGTCAGGGCCGCCGACGTATGGCGGATGAACAGGTGCAGCAACCCGGTTTCGGGCAGTCCGGGCAGATTGGCGCTGACCTCGTCCGTCACCAGATGGAACCTGCGCGGCCGCGGGCGAAGCGTGAAAACAGTCTGTGATACCATATACCTGAAAATAACAACTGTGGCTCAAATATTGCTGGAAACCCGGTAAAATCCCCCGACCCGCCATGATCGCACACTACCTGAACCTTATCGCCACCGGGATCAGCATTGTCAGCCTGGTCATTGTCACCTACGGTACGCTGGTAGCCGCCCTCGCATTCGTCCGCAACGAAATAGGGCGCTTTACCGGCCGCTATTCGGGACTGAATATCCGCCGCTTGAGGGCAACATTCGGCACATACCTGTTGTTGGGCCTCGAATTCCTGATCGCATCGGACATCCTGAAAACCGTGCTGGAACCCGGCCTCAACGAGTTAGCCATACTGGGCGGGATAGTGGTGCTGCGTACCATTTTGTCCATCTTCCTGAACCGCGAGATCCGCGAACTCCAGACCGAAGAAAAGGCGCAGCGGGAGTAACCGCATTTTTCCGGTTCCGGATAATGACAAACAGCAAGGAAGGGCGGATACCCTTCCTTGTTTGCCTGAATCCGCTTTACCGTACCTCCTCGGCCTTATAACCCGCTCCGGTGACGATGCGGATAATCTCGTCCGAAGTCATTTCGCTGTTCACCGTCAGCAGTTTCTCAGGGTTCTCAAGGTCCAGCGACCATCCGCCCGCCGGAACGCCATTCTGTTCCAGAGCCGCTCCGATCTTCGACGAGCAACCGCCGCATTTAGCGTTCGTTTTGAATTTCTGGGTAGCCATAGTCCGATCATATTTTAAATTTACAGTTTACTCCATTTAAGCCTCAGGCTGTTCAGCACCACCGACACCGAGCTGAACGCCATCGCCGCGCTCGCCAGCATAGGGTTCAGCAAGATCCCGTAGGCGGGGTAGAGCACTCCCGCCGCCAGCGGTATGCCGATCAGGTTGTAGATGAACGCCCAGAACAGGTTCTGGCGAATCAGCCGCACTGTCCGCCGCGACAGGGTAACCGCCTTCGGCAATAACACCAGGTCCGAAGTCATCAGCGTCACCATAGCCACCTCCATGGCAATATCCGTGCCTTTGCCCATCGCCACGCTCACGTCGGCCCTAGCCAGCGCCTGCGAATCGTTGATTCCGTCGCCGACCATCGCCACCCGGCGACCCTGCGACTGCAAGACCCGTATATATTGTTCCTTGTCGTCCGGCAGAACTTCCGCTTCAAAACGCCCGATCCCCAGCTCCGCGGCCACCGCCGCCGCCGTTTTCCGGCCGTCGCCCGTCAGCATATGCACCTCGATACCCATACCGGCCAATTCTCGCACCGCTTTGGCAGAATTAGCCTTCACGGGATCGGCGATAGCCGCCAGGGCCAACAGTTCGGCCCCCCGCCCATACCAGACCACGCTCTTACCCGCTTCCTGCCACCGTTCCGCCTGGGCCGTCACCGATTCCGGGACGCCGGGCAGGTATTCCGCCGCCAGGCCCCGGCTCCCAATCCAATATTCCACTCCGGCGACACGCACCGAAACCCCTTTTCCCGTCAGGCTCCGGAACTCCTCCGCATCGACTTTTTCCGCCGCAGCATCCCGCAATGCCGCCACGACAGCCACGGCCAACGGATGCTCCGACTTCATCTCCGCCGCCAGCAAGACCGATTTCAATGCGCTCGTTTCGTCCGACGGGGCCAGCCACAGCCAGTCCGTGACCGCCGGTTTCCCTTCGGTCAGCGTCCCCGTCTTGTCCACCACGACCGTATCGATGCGGCACATATTTTCCAAAGCGAACGCGTCCTTGATTAAGATATGGTGCTCCGCCGCCTTGCCGATTCCCACCATCAGGGCTGT
This sequence comes from Rikenellaceae bacterium, assembly GCA_020859745.1. Classification (GTDB taxonomy): domain Bacteria; phylum Bacteroidota; class Bacteroidia; order Bacteroidales; family Rikenellaceae; genus Rikenella. The sequence goes on along the minus strand of JAJBVQ010000171.1, from coordinate 2,654 downwards.
CGGCGTAGCCAGCCCCAAAGCGCAAGGGCAGGCGATCACCAGCACCGACACCGCCGAGAGTAGGGCATAGGTCAGGTTCGATGCGCCCCCTACGAGCATCCAGACCGTGAAAGTCAAGATCGAAATGCCGATCACCGTCGGGACGAACACCGCGCTCACACGATCTACAATACGCTGCACCGGCGCTTTGCTACCCTGAGCCTCCTGCACCATCCGCACGATACGCGCCAGCACCGTTCCGGAGCCTACCTGCCTCGCTTCCAGGACAAACGATCCTTTCTGGTTGATCGTTCCGGCCAGAACCTTGTCCCCGGCCTTTTTACCGACCGCAACCGGCTCGCCGCTGATCATGCTCTCGTCCACATACGAACTGCCGTCCGTGACCACGCCGTCCACCGGAATACGCTCGCCCGGCCGCACGCTGACCCGGTCACCGGACTTCAACTGTGCGATCGGCACCTCGCGTTCCGTGCCATCGGCGCCGACCAGCCGCGCCGTTTTCGGCTGCAACCCCATCAGCTTACGGATCGCCGACGAGGTGCTTCCCTTGGCGCGCTCCTCCAGCATCTTGCCCAGGAGCACGAAAGCCACGATCATCCCCGCCGCCTCGTAATAAACATGCGGCTCCAGCCGCCGGGCATACCAGACCTGCGGGAACAGAGTATTGAACAGGCTGAACAGGAACGCGATAGAGGTACTGAGCGCCACCAGCGTATCCATATTGGCCTTGCCGTGACGCGCCTGCCGCCAACCCGTAATATAGAAGCTGCGCCCGAACACGAACAGCACCGGCACGGTCAGCGCCAACTGAACCCACGGCGACCACGGCTCGTGCATCCAGATCATGCCCAACAGCATCAGGGGCACGCAGAATATCCACGCCCAGAGCGTTCTGCGGCGCAGCGACAGGTAATGCTTCCGCTGCTCCTGCTCCTGCAATTCGGTGGCGTTCTCTTCATCTACAATCAGGTCGTAGCCGATAGCCTGCACCGCCTCCCGCATCTGTTGCGGGGTTATCTCCGAAGGGTCGTATTCGACGTTCAGGGTGCCGGCCGCAAAATTGACCGCGGCCTCCCGGACGCCTTTCAAAGCCCGCACGGTACTCTCGACGCTGGCCGCACACACGGCGCAGCTCATTTCCAGCACGGGAATGGTTCTCTTTTCCATATTTTTCATAACTTCGTCTGGCTGCAAATATTGCACCGCTACAAAATTATGGAAATTCTCCGCAGTTTCGCCCCGGTAACGGCTCCCGGAAGCCGCATCCTGATACTCGGCACCATGCCGGGAGCCATGTCACTCGAAAAACAGCAATACTACGGCTTCCCGCACAACGCTTTCTGGCGGATCATGGCCTCGCTGACCGGACAGGGCACGGTACCCGAACGGTACGAAGAGCGGCTGGAGATGCTCCGCCGGGCGGGCATTGCCCTTTGGGACGTTTGCCACAGTTGCCGCCGGGAAGGGAGCCTCGACAGCCGGATCACGGACGAAGCGCCCAACGATATAGCGGGCCTGCTGGCTGCATACCCCTCCATCCGGGCGGTGGTTTTCAACGGCGGCCCGGCCCACCGGCTGTTCAAAAAGCATATCGGCCTGCAAGCGATAGGCGAGGGCAGGGAGGTGCTGGTAATGCCCTCCACCAGTCCCGCGAATGCTTCCTACTCGTATGAACGCAAGCTCGCAGCCTGGTCGGAATTGAAAAAATGGCTCTGAAAATCCGCCTTATGAAAACAAAACACGTCCCCGTCCCCGCCGACTCGCTGGCCGCACGGTACCTGCCGGCCGACTATGCCGACGCTTTCGAGTGCGTTTGCCCGCTGCCTGCGACCGTCACGCCGGACGATGTGCAGGCGGGATTCTGGATCATGGCTCCCAAGTGGGTGGAGGCCCTGATGAAGCTGCGCAACCGGCTGGTCCGGCCTTTCGGCCTCGAAGGCGGCAACAGCATGAGCCGGGAAGAGATGGCCGAAAGGATCCGGCAGGGAACGACCGATCGTTCGGAGAACGAAACGGTCATCAGCAAAGACGACAAACACCTTCGTTTTTACGTTTCGGTGCGCATTGTCCGGGAAGCGGATAGCCTTGCGCGAGTGACGGCCAGCACCGTCGTGCACCTGCATAACAGGCTGGGAAAAGCCTATTTCACGGTTATCCGTCCGTTCCATCAGCTGATCGTACCGAGCACGCTGAAAAACACGCTCAGACGACTTTCCAATATATAGCCGTTTTTCCTGGTTCAATGGCCGCCCCGCCGATTTTTCACGGTAAAAGGCCGATAAAAAGCACAGAACAGGAAAACCGGTAACCATTTCGCGCCATTTCCGTTAATTCACTCTGCAATTATCGAATTAACGGATATAAAAATGACACAACGACCGAAAGCTGCCTCAGGCAACAACATTTCGTTACCGGCAGCATTCAAAAAACTGATCTCCGACAAAGAAAAAGAGGGGCGCCTGCGCACGGCGGACAATTACCGAAGCACCCTCCATAAACTGCAATCGTACCTCGGCGAAGCATTCGACTCCCTGTCCCTGAACGATATATCGGACGAATGGGTAGCCGGTTTCGTACGGTGGCTCCGAAAAACGCACCCGGACAAGCCGCAAACCGCCGGTTTCTATTTCCGAAACACCCGCACACTATACAAC
>JAJBVQ010000157.1 GCA_020859745.1 Rikenellaceae bacterium | reverse complement strand
ACCGCGTCAGCGGTCGGGCCGGTGCCGCTCGGCACTCGATCCGGGAGTTTACTTCATCAATAGCGGAGGCCCGCAATAAGGCGGAGTATATCTCGGTCGGCAGGCCAATAAAACGGCCAACGGCAGCGCTGGCTGCGACCCCAAAACCCGGCCGCTAACGCGGAAACACAGCGACCCGCTCTCAGTCCCTTTGAGTTGCGAAATCGCATCGAAAACGTCACGGCCCCGCACAGGCCCGAAGTTCACGCAAAAACGCTGCCCGCATCCCTACCCCCATTATCGGTATTTTTCCGCACAGTCCTCCAGTCGATATGAACTTTGTACCATCTTCAACCACCACTCATAATGCCGGACAAAAACCGCAATGCCGGCCGGATCAAATCCCGCTTAACGCATTGCGCCGGATTTTCCTGATGGAAAATCCGGCGCAAAAGCCTACAAAGTCCCCGAAGCGCAACGCCCCGGCCGTAAATCAGATCGCCTGGCTGATGAAGAACACCGCAGCCACCCCGAGGATAGCGTAAAGTTCCGGGAAAGCCAGCAGGATCAGCGAGTTCCCGAACACGTCATGTCCGTTTCCTATAGCCGTGATCGCATTGGCCGCCACCTGTCCCTGGCGCAGCGAGCTCCAGAGGCTCACCAGCCCCAGCGCCAGACCACCGCCCACGATCGCCGCAGCCTGCGCCATCGTGATCTCCGGGGTCAGGAACCCCTTGAGCAGGAAGTACCCCAGGAAGCCGTACAGACCCTGCGTCGAAGGCATCGCGCAGAGGATCATGTAGCTGCCGAAAGCCCCTTTGTTCTTTTTCATCGCCCCCACGGCGGCATTACCGCTGATGGTCGTGCCGTAGCAACTCCCGACCCCCGAGAAGATAAGCATCACCGCGATCCCGAGATAAGCAAGCAAGATTGGTTCCATAATCGAATTCAGTTTTTTTGGTTTTTATTATTGTCTTAATTGTTTCCTTTTATCGTCCGGCTTTAAAGGCATATTGCTTCGGCCGCAGCTTGCGCAGGCAACCCCACAAAACCCCTACTTTTCCGCCCGCTTGAACGGCATGAACTTGCGTCCGCCCCCCTCGAAGCCCGCATTCTTGTAGAACTCCACGAACGTCAGGCGCACCGGATGCACGAACGCCCCCAACGCGCTGATAAAGATATTCAGCCCGTGGCCGATCACCAGTATCACCGCCATGAAGATCCAGCTCAGCACCGGGATATTGCCGCTCAGGCCCACCGACAACGCGTTGAACACCTGCGCGATGATCGCCCCCGCCAGCCCGATTGCGAACAGCCGCACATAGGAGACCAGGTCCCCCACCACGCCCGTCGCCATCTCGTAACTATTGTACAATCCCGCACCGATATTGACCAGCGGGTTCTTGTGCGGCGAGTTGAAAAAGAAGATCAGCACCCCCGCAATCCCCAGCAGCACGTAGAACAGTATGCTTGCCGAGTCCAGCACCCCCGCCAGTGCAAGCCCCCCGCTGACCAGCAGGATCACCCACCCCAGCGTCGAAAGCCCGTAGAGGAAGCTGCCGTTCTGTTTCGAACGGTTGAAGATCCGCAGGATCATCCCGAACAGGATCTGCGCCGCCCCCAGGCCGATCGCCACATTGAACATATTCTCGTTCGAGACAAAATACTCCCTGAACCTCACCAGCGCCGGCACCTTCGCCAGCTCGATGCCGAAGAAATTCCCCGTCAGCATCCCGAAGAAGACCGTCGCGATGTTCAGGAACAGTGCCAGCCAGGCGAAATCCCGGAACTTCGCCGGGATCTTGCGCCAGAAGATCAGGATCGCCAGGATGAACAGCAGGCCGTAGCCCGCGTCCCCGAAGCACATCCCGAAGAAGATCATAAAGAACGGCGCGAAGAACGGCGTGATGTCGATCTCGTTATACCTCGGCAGCATGTAGAGCGAGCCGATCGGCTCGAACAGGCGCGCGAAGAAATGGTTTTTCAGCTTGATCGGCGGGTTTTCCGCCGCCACCGCCCGGTCCGACTCGTAGATAATCCCCTCCGCATCGAGGAACGCCTCCACCTTGCCGCGGTTCTCCTCCACCGACCACGCCTCCACAATCTGGATCGTCCCGTCCGCGAACGACTCACCCGCGTGCACCGCGTCGTCGAACATGATCCGGTCTTTCATCTTCAGGTAGTCCGCCCAGATCCTGTCCCTCGACAAAGCCGCCCGCGCGATGATCTCCTGCTGTTCCTTCTCCTGCCGCAGATACTCCTCGATCTGCCGCTCCTTCTGCGCGAAAGTCATTTCCGGCGCCTTCAGTTCAACCACCGCGTTGCCCAGATCGACCGGCTCCGCAGTACCGTTCGGCCCCGCCAGCGGCTGCGCCACCACAAAATAGGTCTCCCCCCCGAGATTGGAAGCCACTACCTGTATGGCATACTCCCGCTCCCACTCCGGTTTATACTGTTTGGCCGAGACCTCGAAGAACCGCAGCGCGATCCCCTCCTCCGTCCTGAGCCGCTTGATCTCGTCCGGGTCGAACTCGCCCCACATCGCCAGCTCGTCCAACTCCGTAGTCGCCTTCGCCCGCATGTTTTCCAACTGCGAAATACGCTCCGCCGCCGCCTCGTAGGCCTCCACCGCCTCGTCCACCGTCGCGAACGGAGCCAGGTCGCCGCTCTTCAGCCCGTCTTCCGCCGCCCCCGGCTTCACCGAGCCCAGGTGCTGGTACACCGCCCGGTAACGTTCCGACGCCGCCATCAGGTTCCTGACCTGCTGGGGCGCGTCCCAGTCCCGGAAGGTGACGTCCACCACCCCCAGGTCCCGGAGCTTCTCCATAAAAGGCTTCACATCGCCGTGGTACAACAGCAGGTTGTACCGGATCATCGGTTCAATCATATCGCAGCCTCCGCTTCAAGTCTGGATTTAACAATCTTCTGGGACGATTTGGACAGGTTCTCCTCGTCTTCGAGGAAACGCTTGATCTTGCGTATCGCCTCCTGGTAGCCCGGTATCTGCACTTTCTCGTACAGGTTCACTTTCTGGGTGGTCTTTTTGCGGGCTTTTTCGAGCAGCTCCATCTTCCTCTGGTAGAACTCGCTCTCGACTCCCAGCCGCGCCAGCTCTTTGAGTATCCGCACTCCGTCGGCGATCCACAGCGGCGCGCTGAACAGGTTGTACGGTTTCTCGGCGTACTGTATGTCTTCCAGCACGGGGATCTCGACGCCGGCGATCTTCTGGGTGCCGAACTTAACGTCTTTCACCTCGATCAGCGACTTGTCGAACTCGCCCCACAACTGCACCATGTAGTCGTACTGGGCCATGGTCTTGTCGAGCTGCGCTTTGAGCTCGGTCATCTTGTCCTTGGCTTTCTTGACTTCCGAGCGCAATGCGGACTCTTTGCTCTTGATGGTGGGCAAAGCTTTCTGCCGCATGGCGAGCTGTTTTCCCAATTCGCCGAGGGCGGTTTTATTGAACTGAAACTTAATCATCTCTACACCTGTCCGTTTTTCGTTCGTTTATTTGTCATTGCGACGGAGGGTACTATTCTCTTCGTGAAGCGCTACTCCTTAGGCTCCGCAATCACCCGTTTTGGGCTGCATAGGCCGGAGCCAGCGTGGCCCAACAAGCGTAGCGCGGTTGCAGGCCTACGCTGGGGGTGGCTCCGGCCTGCGCGGCTTGCTACGCTCGCCGCAAAACCGGGCAGTTACAGTCCGGAAAACCAAACGGGGCCTCTTTGTGAGCAAAGAGAACGGTTGCCTCCAACCCTATGACAAATAAACGAACGCTTAATTTTCAGCAGACGCTTCGAGGGCGTCACCCGTCGCCGCCGCCGAAGGCTCCACATTACGGCCCGGATCCGATTTGGGCCAGTACTTTTTGAGGATCGACTCCTTGATCGCCACCTCGTTCGGCGAGAAATACTTCGCGAACAACCGCCACGCCGTGTCCAGCATCTGCGTAATGTCGATATTGATATCGATCGCCAGCAAATCCTCCGAATACTCCTTCGCGAACGCCAGCGTCCGTTGGTCATAGTCAGACAAGTCGAACCCATTCTCCAGTTTCGTCCGCGCATTCGCCGCATCCGAATACAAGCGCACCGCCGCATTCATCACCTGCGGGTGATCCTCCCGCGTCCTCTTGCCGATCACCAGCTGCTTCAACCGCGACAGCGACCGGAACGGGTCCACAATCACCTTGCCGATCTCCGCGTCATTGCGCAAAAAGAGCTGCCCCTCCGTAATATACCCCGTGTTATCCGGAATCGCGTGCGTAATATCGCCGTCATTCAAAGTAGTGACCGCCAGAATCGTAATCGACCCCCCATTCGGCAGCTGCACTGCCTTCTCATAAATCTTCGCCAGGTCCGAATACAGCGACCCCGGCATGGAATCCTTCGACGGGATCTGGTCCATACGGTTCGACACGATCGCCAAGGCATCCGCATAGAGCGTCATGTCCGTCAGCAGCACCAACACCTTCTCCCCCTTATCCACCGCAAAATACTCCGCCGCCGTCAGCGCCATATCCGGCACCAAAAGCCGTTCCACCGGAGGGTTATCGGTAGTATTTACAAAAGAGACGATCCTATCCAACACCCCCGCATTGTCGAACACCGTCTTATAGTACAGGTAATCGTCATTCGTCAGCCCCATCCCCCCCAGGATGATCTTGTCCACCTGCGCCCGGAGCGCCACCATCGCCATCACCTGGTTGTACGGCTGGTTGGGATCGGCGAAGAACGGGATCTTCTGCCCCGACACCAGCGTGTTGTTCAGGTCTATCCCCGCAATCCCCGTGGCAATCAGTTCGCTCGGCTGTTTACGCTTGTACGGGTTCACCGTCGGCCCCCCGATCTCGCGCTCCTCGCCCTCGATCGGCGCCCCGTCCAGCGGCTCCCCGTAGGCATTGAAAAAACGCCCCGCCAGCTCGTCGCTCACCTTCAGCGTCGGCGGATGGTGCAGGAACACCACCTCCGCGTCCGTCGGAATCCCCTCCGTCCCCGCGAACACCTGAAGCGTCACATTGTCCCCCATCACCTTCACCACCTGCGCCAGACGCCCCGCCACCGTGGCCAGCTCGTCATTCGCCGCCCCCTCCGCTTTCAAAGTCACCGTCGCCCGCGTGATGGCCGACAGCTGCGTGTATATCTTCTGAAATCCTTGTGTCTCCATAATCGCCGTTAGTTCTGTTGTTCTTTAAGAATATCCTCCACCGCCTGCTTGTGCCGGTTGAAATCCTCGCTCTCGAACGCCGAGAAATTCATCTGCCGCAGCTCGTTGATCAGCCGCTTATAGTAAGCCACGCACTCCTCGAAATCGTTGAAGCGGAACGTCCGCCCGCAAATATCCATCACCAAAGTGAACATATAGACCTGCCGCTCCATCGGGCAGTTCGCGTCCGTCGGGTCGAACGAGTCCTGTTGCAGGATAATGAAGTCCAGCAGCTCCGACTTCCAGTAGCGGTCGTGGTACTCCACCGGCACCCCGTCGTCCCCCAGGATGTTGATCTGTTCGAACGCCTCCTTGCCCCGCTGCACCATCGCTTTGGAAGCCAGCACCTTGGTCACCCACTCACTGCCGTAATTTTCGTCCAGGTAGCCGATAATCTCCGGATACTCCAGATACTTGGAATAGCTCTCCAGCGGGTCGATCGCCGGGTACCGTTTACTGTCCGCCCGCGCCTGCGACAGGGCGTAGAAACACCTCGCCGCTTTTTTAGTGGATTCGGTAACCGGCTCCTTGAGGTTCCCCCCCGCCGGCGACACCGTCCCGATGAAGGTCACCGAACCCGTCTCCCCGTTATTGAGGAACACGAAACCTGCCCGCGCATAGAAATTCGAAATGATCGCCGACAAATCCACCGGGAAGGCATCCTGCCCCGGCAGCTCCTCCAAACGATTGGACATCTCGCGCAGCGCCTGCGCCCAGCGCGATGTCGAGTCCGCCAACAGCAAGACCTTCAGCCCCATCGCCCGGTAATACTCGCCTAAAGTCATGGCAGTATACACCGAAGCCTCCCTGGCCGACACCGGCATATTCGACGTATTGGCAATAATTGTAGTCCTCTCCATCAATTTCCGCCCCGTCCGCGGGTCGTCCAGTTCCGGGAACTCCACGAACGTCTCCACCACCTCGTTGGCCCGCTCCCCGCAGGCCGCGATGATAATCACGTCCGCATTGGCCTGCTTCGAGATCCCGTGCTGCAACACCGTTTTCCCCGCGCCGAACGGCCCCGGGATAAAACCCGTTCCCCCCTCGGCAATCGGGTTGAACGTATCGATCGCCCGAAACCCCGTCTCCATCGTCTTGAAAGGCCGCGGTTTATCCTTGAATCCCCCCATCGCCACCTTCACCGGCCATTTCTGGATCATCGACAGCCCGTGCTCCACCCCATCCGAATCCACCACCGTCGCGATAATATCGGTAATCTTGTAATTCCCCGCCGGCGCGATCCACTTCAGGCGGTAGTTCCCCTCCATCTTGAACGGCACCATGATCTTGTGCTGCAACCAGCCCTCCGGCACCCAGCCCAGCCAGTCCCCCGCCTGTACATAAGTTTCCCCTTCGCCCAACTCGATAAGCGGCGTGAAATCCCACCTCGACTCATAATCCAACGGGTCGTTGTACTCCCCGCGTTTGAGGAACACCCCCTCCATCGCCTCCAAGTCGTTCTGCAAGCCGTCGTAAATCCGCGTCAGAATCCCCGGCCCGAGGGTCGCTTCCAGCATATGTCCCTCGAACTCCACACGCACCCCGCCCCGGAGGCCCCGCGTGCTTTCGAACACCTGCACAAACGCCTTGTCGCCGATCACCTTGATCACCTCGGCCATCAGCCTCACCCCGCCGTCCATCAGGATGTAGCAGATCTCGTTCTGCGACACCGGCCCGGAGGTCCTGACCGTCACCAGGTTGGCAATAATACCGATTACTTCGCCCGTTGTTTTCATTTATGATTGTTTTTTTACTTTTAATTCCTCATTCATCGCCGCCCTTCCGTGAGATCCATGTCACTACCGGCCGATTTTGGCCCCGCCGTCGCCCCCGGCAGCTCGGCTGCCGCAAAAGAGCCCGGCTATTCGCTCCCGCTCCTGCGTGGCTCGCTCCGCTCGCCATTATCTCCCCCCGGCAGGGCTGTAACCGTCTTCCTCATTAACGGCGCCCGTGGGCGCGCGCCGAGCGTGAGGCTGTAACTCCCCTCTTACCTTTGGCGGGCGGACGGTACTGCGTATCGCTACGCCTGCCGGAAAACACGAAAAGCACCCTCGTCCCGTCAAAGCCCCACCGACTCCGCGATCTTTTCCGGGTCGGTCAGCGCCGATACCATCTCGCGGAAATCGCCCCTTCCCCGCTCCGCGTCCAGCGCCGCCCAGCGGTGCAGGATATTGAGCCGGATCAGGTAGTCCAGCACCCTCCCGATCCCGAAATAGTCGTGCTCCGCCAGGTCATCCGCCATCTGCACCCTCAGCTCGTCCATCTTGCGCTCCCGCTCCACGAAATCCTCCGTCTCCAACACCTGCAAAAGCTCCTCCGTGTACGGGAATACGTCCTTCATCCCGAAATCCGCCGCCTGCCCATTGATATACGCATCCCTGAGCTCCCGATTCCCCTCCACGATCATCCCCGCCTTGACCTCCGCCGGCAGCCCCAGCTGCCGCGCCTTGTACGCCGCCACGATATTGCGCACCGTCCGGTCATACTCCGCCCACTGCCGCAGGTACTCCGGCACCGTGAAGTTCCCCGGCCATAATTCCGTCAGCGACAGGCCGCCCCCCCGAACCGAAGAGGCCGCCCCGCAAGCCTTGTAGAAACTCATGAACAGTTCCCGCTCCAGGTCGTCCACGCTCAGCGGCGCGAAATCCTCCGGCTCCGGGGCATTCCCCTCCCCAGCCGTCCCACTCCTGAAACGATCCACCACCATCCGCACCGCACCCGGCACCGCCAGCCTCTGCTCCCGCTCAGCCAGCTCCTCCGGCAACAGCGTCCCCGCATCGCTCCCCGACACCGTCCCCTCCACCAGCAGCGCGACATCCTCCCTCGACAAATTCCCCAACTCGTTGAACGGCAGCTTCGAACCCCGCACATACCCCACGATATTCTCGATATCGTAATACGTGTAGAGCAGCTCCACCGCCCGCCTGTCCGCCGGCGACAGCTCGCCCATCACCTG
>JAJBVQ010000172.1 GCA_020859745.1 Rikenellaceae bacterium | reverse complement strand
CGGCCGACAACGATCACGCACACCAGCACCCCCCCCAGCACCCTCCCGAAAAGCGCGTCCGAGGGCTTCTCCTCCAGGTCGAGCCAGCGGCCTATGGCGTGCGAGAAACGGTAAGCAACCCATGCCCCCGCGACGATCCCCACGATGCCGCTGAGTTGGACGAGGATGCCGCTGCGCCAGCCGCTCCACACGCACAGCACCAGCACGAGGCCCACCAGTATGTCGATGATATTCATTAAGGCAAAGATAGTGTTTTCGATGGATGCCGATACCCGGCCCGGGATCATTACTATCCCAGCGATACGCAGTATCGCTCGTCCCACCGCGGTCACGCGGGGCCCGCGCGGCAGCGCAGTTCCACACAGGTAGAGTCAAGGCGCCTTTGGGGAGCGTTTGCCGCACCAATCGGCGTAAGAGGACACCATTGTTTCCGGAAACGCTGACAAAGGAAATTGTTTCGACAAGCCAAGGCTTGTTGAAACAGGATTTCCGTCAGCGCGCGGTCATGAAGATAGTCCGATCGGACGCTCGCCGCAGTAGCACGGTCATTCACCTGAATGACCGTTGCGAACCTACCCCGCCAGCCCGGCGAAGAAGGGAACCATAAAGGGTACGGAGAGGTCTGCGATCACCCCTTGCAGTACGGCCAGCGCGAGGTACTGCGGCCCGCAGCTGCGTAAAATGCCCGGCAGCGAGACATCCATGGTCGTGGCACCGCCGGAGCAGATCGGCCCCAGAGGCGAAAACCGTTTCACCATCCATGCCGCACCCACCACCGTCAGCATTTCGCGCGTAATGTTCGCCAGCAGGCCGATCGTCCCGATTTCCGGGCCGCGCAGCTCGGCCAAAAGCACCCCCGACAGGGAGTAATAGCCCTGTCCCGACCCGACCGCCATGGCGTCCGACCAGAGCATGGGCCGGCCGCCGGCGACCTGCATAACGCCCCAGACGGCCGTCACGCCCGCCCACGAGCCGAGAATGGTCGCCAGCGGTACCAGCAGGCTCCGTTTGGGCTGGCTGGCGATGCTGCGGAGCGTCGCCGTGTCGCTGCCCACCGTGATCCCCACGGCCAGCATCAGCAGGTACAAAGCGCACATGGCCAGCGGCCACTCCGCCACCCACCGGGCCGCCGGGGTCAGGATGCCGAGCGCGATGCCGGCGGTGAAGGTTCCTACGATAACGAGGCTGAAACGGCTGCCTCCGCCGGAAGTCTCTCCGTCAGCCGTTGCCGAAGGTTCCGGCGCGGCCGGGGCGACTTTCCGGAAACTGTATCTCCACAGCGCTTTGGCGGCAAGCAGTACGCCGCCCACGGCTCCGGCGCCCAGCAGGACGGCCGTCAGTCCGATGGTGCCGAGGTTGCGGAGCACCAGTTCGTTGCCACCCACCTCCGCGCCGAGGAAGACCATCAGCATCAGGATGGCGGCCGTGACGGCTATCCCGGCGATCCTGCGCGGATGCGGCAGGCGGCGGGTGAGCCACCCGGCGGCGACTCCGAGGCACATGACGGCGAAAATCTTGAGCATGGTCCTGCAAAAATAACAATTCCCGCTCCCCTCCAAGGCCGGAGAGAGGCGGGAATGACGGTTTCAGTGTGTGACCCCGACGGGATTCGAACCCATATCGTCAGAACCGGAATCTGATATTCTATCCATTGAACTACGGGGCCGTCCTGTAACGTGCCTTCGGCGCATTACGGATGCAAATATACGCTTTTTTCTGATAATACCTTACTCTCCCCGAACAAAAACAGGGCGGAGGGCTAAATTAGCGGAACAGTTCCGAGATCAGGTAATCCGACACCAGCAGGCGTTCCGGGCGGACGGCGAATCCCTCCGGTGTGCGGTGCATATCGCCCGTGGTCACGAAATCCTCGCATCGGGCCGCTATCCGTGCGGCTTCTTCGGGCCCGAAACGGGCGGTCAGGTATCCGGTCGAGAGGCCCTTCGCTGTCCGGAGCCGCGTCATCAGGTATTCGTTCAGGCGGTCGGTTTCCGTCAGCCGTTCGACACCGCGCGGCGCACCTTCGAGGTAGAGCCGGTTGCTTGACACGTTCCACGACCGGCGATCCGCTCCGTCGTAAGAGTGCGCCGAGGGGCCGGCACCCAGGTATGCCTCCCCGCTCCAATAGGAGCTGTTGTGCTTGGCCCGGAATCCCGGAAGGGCGAAGTTGGAAACTTCGTAATGTTCGAATCCGGCTTGGGCCAGGGTTTCGCGCAGCATCCCGAAATGCAGTTCCGACACGGTTTCGTCCACGGCCTTCAATCCCTGTTTGCCGAACACGGTGCGGGGCTCGACGGTCAGGTGGTAGGCGGAGATGTGCTGCACGCCCAGCGAAACGGCCCGGTCGAGGTTGTATTGCCATTCTTCGGGAGTCATCCAAGGCAGTCCGTAGATCAGGTCGATGGTGATGTTCCCGAATCCCGCGGCCTGCGCATGGATTACCGCTTCGGCGGCGGCGCGGGCGGTGTGGCGGCGGTTCATCCGTTGCAGGTGGTCGTCGCGGAATGACTGGATGCCGATGCTCAGCCGGTCGATACCGGCTTCGCGCAGTCCCCGGAGGTATTCGGGGGTCAGGTCGTCGGGATTGGCTTCGAGGGTCACTTCCTCGAAGCTGCCGACGTTCCAAAGGCTGCGCACTTGCCGGACAAGATCCCGGATCTCCCCGGCTGTGCAGACGGTGGGGGTACCTCCGCCGAAGTAGAGGGTTTTTACGCTTCCGGCTCGGATCTCGTCCTGCCGCCGGGCGAGTTCGCGCGCTATGGCTTCGAGCATTTCGTCTTTGCGGGCGAGGCTTGCGCTGTGGTGAAAGTCGCAGTAATGGCATATCTGCCGGCAAAAGGGTATGTGTAGGTATATCCCGGACATATTTTTATCCTATTTTTGTGCCGCTAATCGTTCGGTTATTCGTATCCTACTCGCACCGCACTGCCGCTTTTTGTAAAAAGCGGGCCCATTGGGCTTCCGGGCTGTAACTCCCCTTGTCAGCGGCGAGCGTAGCGAGCCGCGCAGGCCGAACCGACGCCGCAATCGAGTTGCCATTAGGCTCGCCTAAATGGCCGAGGTGCAAGGAGGAAGCCCGAAGGGCAACCCACCCCCGGCGAAGGCCTGCACCTCTCGCGAAGCTCGATGCGGCCTCCGCTGGCTCCGGCCCCACTCCGTTCGCCAAATAAGGCGTTCGGCAGACTGAGTTCCTCGGCAGGCTGCTCGAAAGTTTGGCTTCGCCTTCCTCCTGGCAGCCTCGGCCATTCAAATCAGGTTGACCTTCGGTCTTCCTCCTCCTTGCCGGGTATAGTCCGCAAAGGGCCTCTACTCCGGCTTCGAGCGTCGGTTGATGGCTACTCGGCTGCTGCGTCGGCTCTTTGGTTCTTTCTTTTCAAAGAAAGAACAGTACCAGGCGGAACGGTGCAAAATAAACCGAACGAATAAAGGTAGAAAAATGAAAGGAATATATGCCGTTTTGTTGTTGGTCGTGTCCAACACATTCATGACCCTGGCCTGGTACGGTCAGTTGCGGTTCAGGTTTTTCCAGGGCATGCCCCTGTGGGGGATCATCCTCGTCAGCTGGAGCATCGCCCTGTTCGAATACAGCTTTATGATCCCCGCCAACCGGCTCGGGTTCGAAGGCACCGGAGGCCCCTTCAGCCTCCTGCAGCTCAAAGTGATACAGGAAGTCGTCACCCTGCTCGTGTTCGCCGTGTTCACCACCCTCTTTTTCAAGACCGAAGCCCTGCGGCTCAACCACCTGTTCGGTGCCATGTTCCTCGTGCTCGCCGTCTATTTTATGTTCAAAAAATAAGGAACCCCGGCGGAAAAGGTTATATTTGTAACCAGACATCACATCAACAGCGAAAAAACGTATGAAACACATAGCTACTCTTTTGGGGGCGGCAGTCCTGCTCGCCGGTTGTTCCGGCAGCGGCGTTACCATCCGCGGCGACATCGCACAGGGAGGAGGCGGGAAAACCATCGTCGTGGAGCGCGTTTTACCCGCCGGCGCCCGCTTCGTCGATTCGGTGAAGACCGACCGAAAGGGTAACTTCAATATCTTTATCGAGCAGAAGCCCGGCGTGCCGGAGTTCTACACCCTGCGTATCGCCGGCGGGGGCGGCGTGCCCCTGCTCGCCGATGCGGCCGAAAAGATCGTGGTGCGGGTCGTTGACAGCACCGCACGCGACTATACCGTGACCGGCTCCGAAGGCTCCGCCCTGGTGCAGGAAGCCAACGGCATACTGGAACAAACCGATCCCATCGCCCGGAAGCAGGCTGCGGCGGCATTCCTCTCGCGTCATGCCGGATCGCTGGCCGCCATCGTGCCGCTCTACCAGACAGCGGCGGACGGCTCGTTCGTTTTCGCGGACGACGCAGCCGACGTGGTCTATTTTGGGATGGTCAGCGACTCGCTCGGCAGCCGTTACCCCGGATCGCCCTACGCGCAGGCGCTGGCCGCCGACGTGCAGAGCTTCGCGAACGTGGCCGCCGCCGGGCGGCTGGTCGCCGAGAATATGGACAACGTGGTCACCTTTCCGGAACTGGATATGCCCGACGTGCTGGGAAAACGGCAAAAGCTCTCCGGCCTGAAAGGAAAGGTCGTCCTGCTGTCCTTCACGGCCACCGACCTGCCGGAGTTGAAAATCCTGAACCGGGAACTGGTCGAAGTGTATGACAGGCACGCGGCGCAGGGTTTCGAAGTTTACCAGGTGTCGCTGGACATGAACAAAGCGCGGTGGATCGGGAGCGTGTCGGAACAGCGGCTGCCGTGGATCTCGGTGTGCGACCTGCGCGGCGCTGAGTCGCCCGCCGTGAAGCTCTACAACGTGCAGAAGATCCCGGCCAACTTCCTGATCGACCGCGAAGGGAACATCGTGCGGCATAACCTGGCGCCGTCGGATATCGAAGCCGCCGTGGCGGAGCTTTTATAACCGGTTTCTGCGGGGAGATGGCCTATTATTTCGCATCGGACGTACATTTGGGGCTGACCTACAACGGCGCCGACCCGCGCGAGCGGGAGCGGCGCTTTGTGGCTTGGCTCGACGCGGTCGAAAACGACTGCGAGGGGCTGTTCCTCGTGGGGGACATCTTCGATTTCTGGTTCGAGTACAAGCGGGTCGTTCCGAAAGGCTTCGTCCGGACGCTGGGCAAACTGGCGGAATTCTGCGACCGGGGTATCCCCGTGCACTTCTTTACCGGGAACCACGACCTCTGGATACGCGACTACTTCGAAAAAGAGATCGGCATGACCGTGCATACGGCCCCGGAGGTGTTCGAACTGCACGGGGAGACCGTTTTCATCGCCCATGGCGACGGACTGGGAAAGACCGGCGACTGGAAATACTCTCTGCTGCGGCGAATCTTCCACAGCGGATTTTTGAAGCGCTTTTTTTCAGCCGTCCTGCATCCGAACGTGATGATGCGGTTCGGCCATTGGTGGTCGTCGCACAACCGGCACGGGCGCAAGGAGGGGGTGGCGCACGAGTTCCGGGGCGAGGAGGAGCCGGTCGTGCGGTTTGCGCGGGTCTATATCGCCGAACATCCGCAGACCTCCTACCTGGTTTGCGGCCATATCCATACGCCGGTGGTGCACCGGCTCAGCGACCGCAGCAACGTGGTGGTACTCGGCGAGTGGATCGAGCAGCCGTTTTACGGACGGCTTGCGGCGGACGGCAAAGGGATGGAACTGATCGAATTTTAGCGTATGACGGAGACTTACAAGCGGGTGGCTGTCAAAGTGGGCAGCAATGTGCTGACGCGGGGCGACGGCACGTTGGACGTGACGCGGATGTCCGCGCTGGTGGACCAGATGGTGGCCTTGCGGCGGGCGAGGATCGAGGTGATCCTCATCTCGTCCGGGGCGGTAGCGTCCGGGCGCAGCGAGCTGGGGACGGGGCTGAAGCTGGACGACGTGTCGTCGCGGCAGCTCTACTCGGCCGTGGGGCAGGCGAAACTTATCAACCGCTATTACGACCTGTTCCGGGGCTACGGGATCGCCTGCGGGCAGGTGCTGACCACGAAGGACAATTTCGGCAGCCGCAACCTCTACCTGAACCAAAAAAACTGCATCGGCATCATGCTGGCGGCCGGGGTGGTGCCGATCGTCAACGAGAATGACGCGGTTTCCATCACTGAGTTGATGTTTACTGATAACGACGAGCTGTCGGGACTGATCGCCACGATGATGGATGCCGAGGCTTTGGTTATCCTGAGCAATATCGACGGCATTTACGACGGCAATCCGTCGTGCCCGGGATCGGCGGTGATCCGGAGCGTGGAGGCCCATGCGTCGCTGGAGCAGTATATCCAGAGCGGGAAATCGCAGTTCGGGCGGGGCGGGATGCTGACCAAGACCAATATTGCGCGGAAGGTGGCTTCCGAAGGGGTGGAGGTTATTATCGCCAACGGGAAGCGGGACGATATCCTGCCGTCGCTTTTGCTGGGGCCGGTAGATGCGCGGGCGGATGTGGTGTGCACCCGCTTTGTGCCGAGCGAAAAGGCTCCTTCGAGCGTGAAGCGGTGGATCGCCCACTCGGAGAGCTTTGCCAAGGGGATACTGCACCTGAACGACGGGGCGGTGGAGGCCCTTTTGGGGCGCGAGGCGACGAGCCTATTACCGGTGGGAGTCGTGTCGGCGGAGGGGGAGTTCGACGAAGGGGACATTGTGCGGCTGGTGGCGCCAGACGGCAGGCAGATCGGCGTAGGGCTGGTGACGGCGGACAACGAGGCGGTCGCGGCGTTGGCGGGAACGCACGGGGGGCGGCCGGTGGTGCATTACGACTATATGTACCTCGATTTGTAATCGTTCAGGTTCGGACATATAAACAGGAGGGCGGCACATTGCGTGCCGCCCTCCTGTGCTTTTGCCGGCCTATACCGGTTATAAGTCCAGCACCGTGTTCCACCCGTGCCGATCCGCCGCTTCGCCGCGCTGGATGCCCACCAGTTCGTCGTAGAGCTTCTGCGTCCACGGCCCGACCCCTTTCCCGAAATCGTAGGTCTTTCCGTCCTGCGGGTCGTAAATGGTCGAAACGGGCGTGATGACCGCCGCCGTGCCGCAACAGCCCGCCTCGCTGAAGGTGTTCAGCTCGTCCAGCTCCACGTGCCGCGCTTCGACCTCCATCCCGAAGTCTTCGGCGATCTGTTTCAGGCTCTTGTTGGTGATCGACGGCAGGATCGAGTGCGAGTCCGGGGTAATGTAGTGAGCCTTTCCGGCATTGTCCACACGGATCCCGAAAAAGTTCGCGGCCCCGCACTCGTCGATGTAGCGGTGGTGCGCGGGGTCGAGGTAGAGCACGCTGTCGTAGCCCTTTTCATGCCCTTCCATCGCTGAGGTGAGGCTCGCCCCGTAGTTGCCGCCCGCTTTGGTGTGCCCGGTTCCGAACGGAGCCGCCCGGTCGTGCGTGCGGTCGACGATGGCGCTGATCCCTTTCATCCCGCCGTTGTAGTACGGCCCCACCGGGCTGACGAACATCAGCAGCAGGGTCTCCTCCGCGGGCTTGACGCCCAGCTGCGCCCCGGAGCCGACGATCACGGGCCGGATATAGAGCGATCCGCCGGTCTCGTAGGCCGGAATGTAGTCTTTGTTGTCGCTCACCACTTTGGTGACCATGTCGCAGAACAGCTTCACGCTGGGCACCGCCATCTGAAGGTATGCGGCGGAACTTTGCATCCGCTTCGCGTTCTCGTCCATGCGAAAGATCCGCACTTTGCCGTCTTTGCAGCGGAACGCTTTCAGCCCTTCGAAGGCGGTTTGCCCGTAATGCAGCGCGGTGGCGGCCATGTGCATGGTGACGGTCTCTTCGGTGTGCTCCTCGATGGGCCCCCACGCCCCGTCGCGCCAGTAACAGCGCACGTTCACGGGGGTCCGGGTGTATCCGAATTTGAGGTTGTCCCAGTCTATATCTTCTGGTCTCATAATCGTTTGTTTTTTATTCGTTCGTTTAATTACTACCCGCAGGGAACTGCCGCTTTTTGTAAAAAGCGGCACCAAAAACTTTTGAGCTAGCTGCGCTACTCCTTAGGCTCCGCAATCTTCATTTTTTGGCGAACGGTCGGGGCTTGCCCGAAGGGCTTTACGCCCCGACCGTTGCGCCAAACATAAGGCGTTCGGCAGACTGAGTTCCTCGGCAGGCTGCTCGAAAGTTTGGCTTCG
>JAJBVQ010000253.1 GCA_020859745.1 Rikenellaceae bacterium | reverse complement strand
AGCGAGGCCCAACAAGCGCAGCGCGGTTGCAGGCCTTCGCCGGGGGTGGCTCCGGGCTGGCCGCTGGCGCAGGAACCTGAATTTTGTAGGGTTAATTTGCGGCGCCCGCAGCAGATTGGTCATTTTCAGCTAATGCTGAAAATGTCATCTCTGCCCTTTAGCGGGCGGGCGCCTAGATCATGCAGTGCAAATCCTAACAAAACAGCCAATGGCTGCGTAAACAGGAAAGAACTGCGCTCCCGCGCGGGGCGTGTGCCCACGCCGGGCGGGCGATACTGCGTATCGCTTACATTTTAAAAGTACTATTTTAGCAATTCATACATTATGGTACATATCTTCAACGAGCTGCCCGGCGCCAGGATCACCGGGCCTCAGCGGCCGGGCATACGGTGCATCCAGTTCAATTCGCGCAAGGTGGAGAAAGGAGACCTGTTCGTGGCCGTGCGGGGCACGCAGGTGGACGGACACGCCTACATCGCAGATGCGGTGGCGCAGGGGGCTTCGGCTATCGTGTGCGAAACCCTGCCGGAGGGGGATCTGGAACCTGAGGTGAGCTATGTGCTGGTCGAGGACAGCGCCGAGGCACTGGCCCGGCTGGCGGCGGCCTATTACGGCCATCCGAGCGAAAAGCTCCGCTTGGTGGGGGTGACCGGAACCAACGGAAAAACCACCGTAGCTACTCTATTGTACGACCTGTTTACGGCCTTGGGGCATAAGTGCGGTCTGATCTCGACGGTGGTTTACCGGGTGGGGGACGAACGGATCGAATCGACCCATACGACGCCCGACCCGCTGACGCTCAACCGGCTGATGGCGGAGATGATCGAGGCGGGGTGCGACTACTGTTTTATGGAGGTCAGCTCGCACAGCATCGTGCAGGAGCGGATCAAGGGGTTGAGGTTCGCGGGGGGCATCTTCACGAATATCACGCACGACCACCTCGACTATCACAAGACTTTCGCGGAGTATATTAAGGCGAAGCAGGCTTTTTTCACTTACTTGCCAAAGGAGGCTTTCGCGCTCACGAATATCGACGACAAGAATGGGGAGGTAATGCTCCAGAACTCGGCGGTGCATCGTAAAGCGACCTATTCGCTGCGCAACGTGGCGGACTATCACGGGCGGATCGTGGAGGAGCACCTGGACGGCATGGAGATCGATATGAACCGGAAGGAGCTGTGGGTGCAGTTCATCGGGCGGTTCAACGCATACAACCTCACGGCGATCTACGGGGCGGCGATGGAGCTGGGACAGGATTCGGCGGAGGTGTTGCGTATTATGAGCACGCTGCGGCCGGTAAGCGGCCGCTTCGAGCAGATCCGGGCGGCGGACGGGCGTTTGGCGATCGTGGACTACGCGCACACGCCGGACGCTTTGCAGAATGTGATCGACACGGTCAACGAGCTGCGGAAAAAGGATTCGCAGCTGATCACGGTGGTAGGCTGCGGGGGGAACCGGGACGTGACGAAACGGCCGGTGATGGCGCGTGTTGCGGCGGAGGGCTCGGCGCGGGTGATCCTGACGTCGGACAACCCGCGTTTCGAGGAGCCGCAGGCGATCCTGGACGAGATGCGGGCGGGGCTGGATGCGGCTCAACTGGCCCGGACGCTTACGATTGCGGACAGGCGTGAGGCGATCCGCACGGCGGCGGCGCTGGCCCGGCCGGGGGACATCATCCTGGTGGCGGGCAAGGGGCACGAACCGTACCAGGAGGTCGCGGGGATACGCCACCATTTCGACGACCGCGAAGAGGTAACGGCAGCTTTCGCATAATTCATCGTTTATTTTGCCCTCCTCTTTCTTCGGGTTTGAGAGAACTGCCGCTTTTTGTAAAAAGCGGCACCAAAAACTTTTAGAGCAGCCTGCCGAGGAACTCAGTCTGCCGAACTCCTTATGTTTGGCGCAACGGTCGGGGCGTAAAGCCCTTCGGGCCAGCCCCGCCCGTTCGCCAAAAAGTGAGCCTTGCGGAGCCTAAGGTACAGCGCAGCTTCACAAAGTTTTTCTGGTTCTCTTTGTTCACAAAGAGAACGGTACCCTCCAACCCAATGAATAAGGGGTACAAATAAACGATCGGTTTACGAAAAGCGTTCGTTAATGATTATCTTTGCGGGAAAATTGTCCGAGACAGCCCATGATCTACCATATTGCCGAATACCTCGACCGCGCCATCGACCTGCCCGGCGCCGGGATGTTCAACTACATATCCTTCCGTTCCGCCATGGCCATCGTCTTTTCGCTGCTCATCGGCATGGTATTCGGTAAAAGCATCATCCGATTGCTCCAGCGCAAACAGATCGGCGAAGAGATCCGCAACCTCGGCCTCGAAGGGCAGCTCCAGAAAAAAGGGACACCGACCATGGGAGGGCTCATTATCCTCGCCGCCATACTCGTGCCTGTGCTGCTGTTCGCCGACCTGACCAACATCTACGTGCAGCTGATGCTCGCCACCACCGTATGGCTGGGGCTACTGGGATTCCTCGACGACTACATCAAAGTCTTCCGGAAGAAAAAAGAGGGGCTCAACGGACGGTTCAAAATCCTGGGGCAGGTGACACTCGGCCTGGTGGTCGGCACCACCATGTGGGTCAGCCCCCAGATCGTTTCGCGCGAACCCTCCACCTCCCGCACCGCCGATGCCGAGCGTGTGGAGGCTTTGGACCTTGGGAACCAGCGGAAAATCATCTACCTCACCCCCGCGGAGAAATCGACCGCCACGACCGTCCCCTTTTTCAAGAACAGCGAACTCAACTACCGCGACCTGATCCCCGTCGAAGGGCAGTTCGGGGATACTTTGGGGTGGCTGTTCTATGTACTGGTCGCCACCTTCGTCATCACGCTGGTCTCCAACGGCGCTAACCTCACCGACGGACTCGACGGGCTGGCCGCCGGCGTTTCGGCCGCGATCGGGGTGGTGCTGGGGATATTGGCCTACCTGTCCGGGAACGTCATTTACGCCGACTACCTGAGCATCATGAACATACCCGGCTCCGGGGAACTGCTGGTCTTCGCCGGCGCGTTTGTGGGGGCGCTGTTGGGATTCTTATGGTACAACTCCTATCCGGCCCAGGTCTTTATGGGCGACACCGGCTCGCTGGCCATCGGGGGGATCATCGCCACCTTCGCGCTCCTTATACGCAAGGAACTGCTGCTGCCCATCCTGTGTGGCATTTTTATTGTAGAAAGCTGCTCGGTCATCGTCCAGGTATTCTGGTTCAAATATACCCGGCACAAGTACGGCGAGGGGCGCCGCGTGTTCCTGATGGCGCCGCTGCACCACCACTACCAGAAAAAAGGCTATTTCGAGGTCAAGATCGTGACCCGCTTCTGGATCGTGCAGCTGCTGCTGGCCGCCATTACGCTGATGACCCTCAAGATACGATAACCGCCGCCCGATACGTTTATTAACATAAAAACCCCATATAATAAATGACACTGTTAGCGACCAGCCAGAACTTTTTCGGGTCCATGGGCCCCGAGTTCCTGCTTATCATCATCATCGGTATCGCAGGCTTCATCGTGCAGGCCCGGCTCCAGAGCGTATTCGCCAAATACTCCAAAGTGCCCTTCGCCGGGAATATGACCGGCAAGGACGTGGCCGAGAAGATGTTGCGCGACAACGGGATCACCGACGTGACGGTTACCCATACTCCGGGCCAGCTGACCGACCACTTCAACCCGGCCAACAAGACCGTGAACCTGAGCGATGCGGTCTATTCCAGCAACTCGGTGGCGGCTGCTGCCGTGGCGGCGCACGAATGCGGCCACGCGGTGCAACATGCCGTGGGCTACGCCCCGCTGAAAATGCGGTCGGCGCTGGTGCCGGTGACCACCTTCTCGTCCCGGTTCGCCATCTTCTTCATTATCGGCGGTATTATTATGGCCGGGGTCTCCAATTCGCTGGTGCTCTTCTGGGTCGGGATCGCGATGATCGCCGTGTCGGCCCTGTTCAGCCTGGTGACCCTGCCGGTGGAATACGACGCCTCGCGCCGGGCGCTGGCATGGCTCGACGGGCAGCATATCCTGACCTCGCAGCAACAGGGACAGGCCAAAGAGGCGCTGATGTGGGCGGCGCGGACTTATCTGGTTGCGGCGCTGTCGGCGATCGCCACGCTGCTTTACTACATCGGTTTCGCCCGGCGGAATTAGCCGGAGCGGGCCGGTGAGCCTGCGGATCGCAAGGACATTGCATATCGGGCTGTCCCTTTTTCACGGGGGCGGCCTTTTTCATACCCTCCGCGGAATAAGCCGAAAAAACCGTATCTTTGCACCTAAACATTGACGGAAGGAACATTACACCCATGGCAGACAATACCATACTGGCCAAGTTAGACGGTATCAAAGACAAATACGCCTCCATCTCCGCCCAGATCACCGACCCGGAGGTGATGAGCGACATGAAGCGATATATCCAGCTCAACAAGGAGTATAAAGAACTGGGGCCGATCGTCGAGGCGGCGGACAAGTACCGCACGGCGGTGGCCAACCTTCAGGAGGCCAAAGATATACTGGCCAACGAGAAGGACGAGGAGATGCGCGAGATGGCCCGCGGCGAGATCGAGGAACTGGAGCCGAAGATCGATCAGCTCGAAGAGGAGATCAAGTTGATGCTGATCCCCGCCGACCCGCAGGACGGCAAGAACGCCATCATGGAGATCCGCGGCGGGGCCGGTGGCGACGAGGCGGCCATTTTTGCGGGGGATTTGCTGCGCATGTACCTCAAATTCTTCGAGCGCAAGGGCTGGAAAGCCGAGATCAACAGCGAGAGCGAAGGGACTTCGGGAGGATATAAGGAGGTGGTGCTCAAGGTGTCGGGCGAGAATGTCTACGGGACTTTGAAGTACGAATCGGGCGTGCACCGCGTGCAGCGGGTGCCGCAGACCGAGACGCAGGGGCGCGTGCATACTTCGGCGGCGTCGGTGGCAGTGCTGCCGGAGGCCGAGGAGTTCGACATCGACCTGAAAATGGAGGATATCCGCAAGGATACGTTCTGCGCCAGCGGGCCGGGGGGGCAGAGCGTCAACACGACCTACTCGGCGATCCGCCTGACGCATATTCCGACGGGGATCGTGGTGCAGTGCCAGGACCAGAAGTCGCAGCTCAAGAATTTCGACAAGGCGCTGGAGGAGTTGCGCACGCGTATCTATAACCTCGAATACCAGAAATATCTGGACGAAATCTCATCGAAGCGCAAGACGATGGTTTCTACGGGCGACCGCAGCGCGAAGATCCGGACTTACAACTATCCGCAGGGGCGCATGACGGACCACCGCATCGGCTACACGATGTACAACCTGCCGGCCTTTATGGACGGGGATATCCAAGAGTGCATCGACAAGCTCCAATTCGCCGAGAATGCGGAACGGTTGGCGGCTGCGGCGCAGGAGGAAAATTAATTGGCATACAGTTTGGTTCCACGATCCGCATTTTATTCACTACAAAAACTTTTCCGTTATGGAGAATTACAACGCAAATCAACCGCAGCAGCCGTATCAACCGCAACCGCAGTACCAGCAGGGATACCCGGCTCCGAAGCCGACGCTTCCGAATGCGGTGGCTTCATTGGTGCTGGGCATCCTTTCGATCGTTACGAGCTGCTGGTTCGTGGGGCTTATCCTGGGGATCATCGGTCTGGTGCTGGGCAATAAGGGGCGGCAGGCCTATATGCTGGCGCCGGACAGCTATTCGGGCTACGGGATGCTCAATGCGGGTCGGATCATGTCGATCATCGGCATCTGCATCGGCGGACTTTATATCCTGTATGTGATCGTTTTCGTGGCTATTGTCGGTATGGGGGCTGGCCTGGCCGGAATGAGCGGCTTGTTTCAGCACATGCACTAAATTCACGGAAGGCGCGGGGTTGATGCCGTGCGCTTACCGGGAGCTTTTGGGGATTGATTGCCCGTTCTGCGGGGGCCAGCGTTCCGTATTGTTGCTTTTGCAGGGGCGTTTCCGGGAGAGTTTCCTGCTGTTTCCGGCTTTGCTGCCGTTGGCGGTCACGCCGTTGTTTATCCGCCGTAAACGGACTTTGCGGGTGATGCTGTGGCTCGACCTGGCTGTCGTGACAGGCAGCTGGCTGATCCGGCTCTTCCTGAACTGACGCCGACAATTTTTGTCTGAAATTATTTTTCGAAAAGGGCCCCGCAGGGCCCTTTTTTATCTATATTTGCTTAATTAAACCGTTCGTTTTATGACTACCCTTGGAGGGTACTGTTCTTTTTGTGAACAAAAAGAACCAAAAAAACTTTTTGAGATGCTTGCGCATCTCTTGGGCCTGCCGGATACCCTATTTTGGCGCGGCGAATGGGGCCGCCTTGAAAAAGGCTCAGGCCCCATTCCGCCCGCCAAAGCTGAGGATTGCGGAGCCTGAGGAGTAGCGCAGCTGACTCAAAAGTTCTTTGGGTCCCTTTCTTTCAAGAAAGGGACGGTTCCATGCGGGTAGAGAAAAAACGAACGATTAAAAGAGACAGGAATATGACATCGCAGCAGTTATTCGAGCAGATACAGGCCAAGCGGAGTTTCCTTTGCGTCGGCCTCGACACCGATTTGAAGAAAGTGCCCCAGCATTTGTTGGGCAGCGACGATCCCATTTTCGAATTCAACAAAGCCGTTATCGACGCCACCGCACCTTATTGCGTCAGCTACAAGCCCAACCTCGCTTTCTACGAAGCGGCCGGGACAAAAGGTTGGAATGCTTTGGTCAAGACCGTCAAATACCTGCGGGAAAACTATCCCGGACAATTCATTATCGCCGACGCCAAGCGCGGGGATATCGGCAACACCTCGCAGATGTACGCCAAAGTGTTTTTTCAGGAGATGGACTTCGATGCCGTGACCCTTTCGCCTTACATGGGCAGCGACACCGCCGAACCCTTCTACGCCTATGCCGGGAAATGGGCCGTGTTGCTGGCCCTGACCTCCAACGCCTCGGCGCAGGACTTCGAGACCCTGTCTTTAGCGGGGGGAGGGATGCTGTACGAGCAGGTGATCCGTACCTCCATGGGGTGGGGAACCGAAGACAATACGATGTATGTGGTCGGAGCCACCCAAGCGCAGCAGCTCGGCAGCGTGCGGGCCATCGTGCCCGATCATTTTCTGCTGGTGCCCGGCGTGGGGGCGCAGGGCGGTTCGCTCGAAGAGGTGGCGAGGTACGGGATGAACCGCAAGTGCGGGCTGCTGGTCAACTCCTCGCGCGGCATTATCTACGCCTCCAACGGCCGCGATTTCGCCGAAGCGGCCGGCCGTGCCGCGGCGGAGCTGCAAGGACAGATGTCGGCCCTGCTGGCGGAATACTGCAAAGGATAATCTTAACATATTCATCATATGGACATTACCAAAATGCCGCTGTCGGGCAAGACCCGCAAGGAGCATGACCTGCTCGGCGATATGGAGATCCCCGAGGAGTACTATTTCGGCGTGCAGACCATGCGCGCGCTGGACAACTTTCACATCAGCCGCGTGCGGCTGTGTATGTACCCCTATTTCATCAAGGCGCTGGCCATGGTCAAGGAGGCTGCGGCCAAAGCCAACCGGGACCTGGGCGAGATCAAGCCCGAAGTGGCGGATGCCATTATCGCGGCCTGCCACGAAGTGGAGCAGGGCAAGCTGGACGACCAGTTCGTCGTGGACATGGTGCAGGGGGGAGCGGGGACATCCACGAACATGAACGCCAACGAGGTAATCGCCAACCGGGCGCTGGAGATACTGGGGCATAAGCGCGGCGATTACCGGTACTGCCATCCGAACAACGACGTGAACCACTCGCAGTCCACGAACGACGCCTATCCCACCGCGGTGAAGATCGCGCTGATCTTCCAGACCAACGACCTGATCGGCTCCCTGAAGGAGTTGATCGACGCGTTCAAGGCCAAAGGGATCGAGTTCGCCGACGTGATCAAGATGGGGCGCACCCAGTTGCAGGACGCCGTGCCGATGACCCTGGGACAGGAGTTCGACGCCTACGCCGCCAATCTGGCCGAGGAGATCGACCGGCTCGAACAGAACGCCAAGCTGCTGCTGGAAGTCAACATGGGCGCCACGGCGATTGGGACGGGGATCAATGCCGACCCGCAGTACAGCCAGATATGTATCAAATACCTGCGCGAGATCACCGGGTTGCCGGTGCAGGCCGCGACCAATATGATCGAAGCGACGAATGACACCGGGGCTTTCGTGATTTACTCGTCGGCGGTGAAGCGCATGGCGGTGAAGCTGTCGAAAATCTGCAATGACTTGCGTTTGCTTTCGTCCGGGCCGCGCACGGGGCTCAACG
>JAJBVQ010000056.1 GCA_020859745.1 Rikenellaceae bacterium | reverse complement strand
CCCATCCCCCCCCCCGGCCCCAGCTCCGGGGGCCGGCAGCCCCGCCGCGCGCCGGCGGCGCCGGGCGCGCCCGTGGAATATATCAACGATTCCAAAGCCACCAATGTCGATTCGGTGTGGTATGCTTTGCAGGCGATGACGCGGCCTACGGTCTGGATTGCGGGGGGGACGGACAAAGGGAACGATTACGCGGTGTTGATGCCCTTGGTGCGGGAGCACGTCAAAGCGCTGGTGTGCATGGGGGTGGACAATGCGAAACTGGTGCGGTCGTTCACCGGCGTCGTGCTGGTGTACAACACGGCTTCACTGGAGGAAGCCCTTGCCGCCTGCTGCGAGGCGGCGGAGCCAGGGGACACGGTACTCCTGTCGCCTGCCTGCGCCAGTTTCGACCTTTTCCGCAATTATGAGGATCGGGGCGACCGGTTCAAAGAGGCCGTAAAAGCTATGAAGGAGTAAAAAACAGTCCGTATAAAATGAAAAGAGGCGCCCGCAAGATTCTTGCGGGCGCCTCTTTTATATTAAAACGTGAAAGCCTACCGGGACTTGATGCAGTAACGTTTCAGCACCTCGTACGCCTCTTCCAGCCCCAGCTCGCCTGCCTTGCTCAGGTCGAGGCAGCCTTTCTGGGTGTCCTGCATGAAAATCTGTACCAACCCCCGGTTGTAATACGCCTCCGCGAAATACGGGAACCGCTCGATCGCCATCGTGTATTGCTCGAAAGCGCCCGGCAGGTCGCCGCTCAGGCAGAGCATGTTCCCCAGGTTGTAATAGACCTGCGGCAGCTCCGGCATCAGTTCCGCCGCCCGCCGCGTATCCGCGATCGCTTCGCTGTAATCGTAAGTCCGCCGGCTTTGCGTTTGCAGCAGTTTCGTTGCCGGGTCGTCCGTGTGGATCGATATCTGCTGCATGACGTTGTTGCCCTCCAGCGACGCGATGAACTCGATCATCTCCGCCTGCGCCGCCCCGCGGTTCAGATAGACCAGCGGATTGTCTTCCGCCACCCGCGCCGCCCGGCGGTAATAGCTCAATGCCGAGGCATACTGCCGCAACAGCGTCTGTGTGACACCTTTCAGGTAATTGTCCTGCCAGGAGACCGGCGCCCCGTTCGCGGCATCCCATTCCGCCACGCTGTCCTCCGGCACTACCGAAGCGGTCGTGGCCATCCCCGTCAGGTCGAAACGGTACCCCGCGCGCTCCGACGATTTGCCCGTCGCCGTTGCCGCCAGTTCGGCCAGGTAGCCGTCCAGACGGGCATTGCGGTAATTCCGCGGATTATAGACCACGGCCGTGTCCTGCCGGATGAACGAGATCCGGAACACCGGCATCAGGCGTACGTCGCGCCGCACATCGCCCCGCATCGAGCGAAGCTCGTTGTTGCCGAAGTCCGCGTCGAACGAAAGCAGTTTGTCGAATTGCCGGCTGGTGTCGGCGAATGAAGTGAAGGTGCTGTCGCTCAGTTTTTTCCGGTACGCCTCGATCTTCTGTTCGGCGATGCGCCGGTCGCTTTCCGCCCCCCGGAAGTCCCGCAGCGCCGCCTTGAGCTGCGAACGGTACAGGTAAGCGTTCGCAAAGTCCGGGTAGAGCTCGATGGCCCGCGTGTAATCGGCGATCGCCCCGCGGTAATCCCCGACCTGTATCTTCACCGATGCCCGGTTATAGAACACCAGCACGTTGCCCGGATTGTAGGCCGCCACCCGGTCGTAGTCCTCGATGGCCCGGTTGTAGTCCCCGATCTGGCTCCGCAGGATCGCCCGGTTGAAATAGGTCACCGAGTTGGTGGAGTCGTAGGCGATGGCCCGGTCGAAATCGGCCAGCGCCCGGATGGGCTGTTGTTCGTTCACATAGGCATACGCCCGGTAAAAATAGGCCACCGACTGCGTGCTGTCGATGCTGAGCGCTTCGGTCAGGTCGCGGATACCCTCCTCGTTCTTGTTCTGCGCCACTTCGAGCAGCCCCCGGCGCACATAGCCGTCCGCTTCGTAAGGGTTGATCTCCACGGCCCGGTTGAAATCGGCATAGGCTTTCGTGGTGTCTTTCAGGTAGAGATAGCAGGTTCCGCGGTTGGTCAGGGCGTTGACGTCGGCAGGCGTCGAGCGCAGGTAGCGCGAAAAGTCCTCGACCGCTTTTTCGAATTGCTGACTCAGGAAATAGGTCACCCCCCGGCTATAGTATGCCGCCGGCATATTGGGCCGCAGCTCCACCGCATACTGGTAATCCTTGAGCGCGTCGTTGTAGTTGCCCATCCGCGAGCGGGTGATGGCCCGGTACTGGTAGGCCATGGTGTAGACCGGATTGACGGCGATGGCGCTGGTGAAGTCGGCTTCGGCCCCCAGCAGGTCGTCCAGGTTGTACTTGGCCACTCCGCGCAGGAAATAGCCTTCGTACTCCTTGGTCTCGGTGCGCAGGAGCAGGTTGAGCATCTCGATCGCCTCGCGGTAGTTCCCCTCGACGATCAGTTCGCGGCCTTTGTAGAAGAAATAGGGTTTGTTGAGCTGTGCGGACGCCTCGCCTCCGCCCCACAGACAGACGGACAGGAACAGGAAAAAGGCGGCGAGGAGTTTTTTCATGTTGCAAATATACGTTTTTTCGTTTTGGACCGTATGGTCCGCCTGAGTTCTTTTGCACGGCGCAGCCGTTTTGCCCGCGGTCCGCGCCCATTCGAGGCTTTGCAAACCCTAATAAAAGCGTCGCCGGAATCTCAGGTATTGTATGTCAAAACGGCGGCGGAGCGCGGTGCCGCTCGGCACTCGAACCGGACTGGAACTACCCTAAGGCGAGTAGCGCGGTTCGATAGAACCGCCGGGTCAGCGCGCTGGCCGCAAAGCGGCCACCCCCGGAGCGCGCGACCCGATTCGGGTTTAAATGATGATGCTCAATATCTTTTGCCCTGCCACGTGTCCCGCTCTTCGAGCCGTTTTTCCAGCAGTTGCAGCAGCCGCTCGTTGCGGACCAGTCCCCACGGCGACGGGTTCAGGTGGTAGCGCGGCGGCGCCTCCCCCGCAAAACGCTCGATCACCAGTCCCGGTCGCAGCCGCTCCAGAAGATCGGTAAAGAGGTCGATGTATTCCGGTAACGCCCGGAAACGGTAATCCTCCGGCCGCTCCGCATAGTCCCGCGCCATTAAGGTATCCTTGAAGATCTGGAGCTGGTGGAATTTGACCGTGTCCAGCGGCAGGGCGTTGATCGCCGCCGCCTGTCCGACCAGCATCTCGTCCGTCTCGCCCGGCAGGCCGAGGATGAAGTGCGCCCCGCAATGCAGACCCCGCGCTTTGGTCAGCTCCACGGCCCGCACGGCGGTCGCAAAATCGTGTCCCCGGTTCACCCGCTTCAAAGTCCGGTCATAGACCGACTCGATGCCGTATTCGAGGATCACGTAGTGCCCCTGCGCCGCCAAGTCCGCAAAATAATCGAGTTTGGCTTCGTCCACGCAGTCCGGCCGCGTCCCCACCACGATCCCCACGACGTCCGGGTGGCCGAAGGCCTGTCCGTATATTTCGCGCAGCTCGGCCAGCGACTTGTAGGTATTGGAATAGCTCTGGAAATAGGCGAGGTATTTCTGCGCCTTTCGGTATCGGTTGCGGTGGAAAAGGATCCCTTCCTCGATCTGCCGGGCCACGGAATAGCCTTTGTGGCTGTACGAGGGGCTGAAAGCGTCGTTGTTGCAGAAGGTGCAGCCGCCTGTCGAGATCGTCCCGTCCCGGTTGGGGCAGGTGAAACCCGCGTCGATGACTACCTTCTGCACCCTGCCCCCGAAAAGTCGGCGGAAATAGGCGGAGTAGCTGTTGAACCTGCGCGAGTCACCCCACGGGAATATCTGCTGTGTCTCAGGCATCGGGCCGGCTGTGGAGGGTTATTGTAGCGATACCGCCACCTCGATCTGCGGAATGGAGTCGTTCGGCGTGGGCGGCTTCGGCTGGGTTTTGATTACCGGCAGCGGATTGTTCTTGTACGGATCGTACTTCGGCTTCATTGTGGACTTGATATTGTCTTCCGTGAACCCTCCCCAGGCTTTGTTCTGTTTCAGGTAGCGCCGTTCGGCCTCCAGCCGCGTCATCCCGAATTTCGGGGATTCGCCGATCTGTTTGCCCTCGCGCACCGCCTGCTGTTGTTCCTGGAGCGATTGGTTCAGGTTGGCGTCGATGATGTTCGTGTTGAAGCCCATGAACGGGATATTGGTGGACTGTCCCGCTCCCGGCTTACCGAACGAGAAGACCACCGTCCGTTTCTTGGCCGACTTGGTGGCGCGTATCTGGCTCATGTCGAACGGCGGGACGGCATTCATCCCGTCCAGCACCGCGTTGCGGAGCCACGTTTCGGTCCGCCGGGCGTCCGACCCTTCGAACAGGCCCGACCAGCCGTCCATGTCGTTCTCGATCTCCAGCTGGCGCAGGGCGCCGTCCGGGGCGATCACGAAAGTGCAGCGTATGGCGTAATTGATGTCCCCCATCGTCTTGCCGTCCGGTATGGTCAGCACGAAATACTGCGCCACATGGAGCAATATGGCGTTATACTCCTTGTCGGCCTTGAGTATCGGTTTGGCGCGTATCCGCTGCACCGCCCCCGACGAAAGTGGCGAGAGAAGCAAACAGAGCAGGAGAGCTGTCCAAATCCGGGTTTTCATATCGTACGGCTGCAATTTCCCGTTTTATAACGGCCGCGGCCCTGGGTTTATTATGTTATTCGACGTAGAGCGCCAGCCCTTTGAGGTACTCCCCCTCCGGGTGGTAGATGTTCACCGGGTGGTCCGCCGGCTGGGTCAGCTGGTGCAAAATCCGTACCCGGCGCCCCGCGATGGCCGCCGCGCTGAATACTGCCGTGCGGAACTGCTCGCGCGAGACCGCCTGCGAACAGCTGAACGTGAAGAGAATACTTCCTTTCGGCATCTTGGCCAGCGCCGCCGCGTTGAGCCGTTTGTAGCCCTGAAGTGCGTTCCCCAACACCTTGTGGTGTTTGGCGAACGCCGGCGGGTCGAGGATCACCAGGTCGTAGGCGTCCTGCGGCATATTCCGCACGTAATCCAAGGCATCCGCTGCAATTTCCCGGTGCGGCACCGCCGGATCGGCCAAAGCGATATTTTCAGCGCACAGGCGGATCGCCTTTTCCGAACTGTCCACCGAGTCCACCGCCGTCGCTCCGCCCAGCAAGGCGTACACCGAAAAGCCCCCCGTATAGCAGAAGGTGTTCAGCACCCGCCGCCCCCGCGAGTATTTAGCCACCAACGCCCGGTTTTCGCGCTGGTCGATAAAGAAGCCCGTTTTCTGCCCGTCCTCCCAGTTGGCCCGGAAGCGGTTGCCCCCTTCCAGGACGATCTCCTCCGCCGGATCGGCCGGATCGGCGCGCCACAGGTAACCGTCCACGGCTTCGATCCCGCTTTTGGGCGGAATGGTTCCCGCGCTTTTGTCATAAACGGCTGTGAGTTTGCCGGGGCCATAGACCGTCCTTAAAGCTTCCGCGATCTCGTCCCGCACCAGGTACATGCCCACCGAATGGGCCTGCATCACCGCCGTGGTGCCGTAAATGTCGATCACCAGCCCCGGCAGGCTGTCCCCCTCGCCGTGCACCAGCCGGTAACAGGTCGTCTCGGCGGAGTCGGTCAGGCCCAATGCCTTCCGCACCCCGTACGCTTCCCGGATGCGGTCGATCCAGAAAGAGGCGTCGATCGGCTGCGCTTCATCGAAAGTGAGCACCCGCACGGCGATCGAGCCGATGCCGCAGTGCCCGCGGGCGATAAATGCCCCTTCCGCCGTGTAGACATCGACCACGTCGCCCTCTTCGGGCTCGCCGTCGGTGCCGAAAATAGCCCCGGAGAATATCCACGGGTGACGGCGGAGCAGGGATTCCTCCTTACCGCGCCGAAGTGTCAGTCTTACCATTCGATTCGTCGGAAATAGAGATTCGGCCAGCCGGGTCGGCATCCGTCCCGGCTGCCGGTTTGCGGCGGCGGTACCGTCGCGAAGCGCCGCTGCGTTTGGGCCGCCTGCCCGCCGTTTTCTGTTTGGCCGGTATTTCGCCCTCGGCCTGTTGCCGCAGCAGCGCTTTCACGGCATCGTCCATCAAGTCCGCATTGTCCGCCCGCAGGCGCAGGTAGATCGCGCGGCAGACCCAGGCATCCATCGCCGCGTAATCCTGTTGCGGCTCGGTGAGCCGCACCGCCTCCCAGTTGGTCAGCCGCTGGGCCTTGGAGACCTTGATCCCCAGCACGATGGCGGCCATCTTCTTGACGCTCAGCTCCTCGATTCCCCAGCGTTTGACCACGGACTGTAAGTCCACGAACCCCGCCGGCCTGAACTCGGCCACTTTGTGCATCCCCCGGATGTCGTCGCGAATGGCCGCGCCGACCTTGATCACGTCCGGCGAAGAGAGCATGGCCCGTATCGCTTCGGATAGCGGGGCCAGCTTGACCCGGAAAAGGAGGGCCACGTCCGCCGTGGAGATCTGCACCAGCGCCATGCCGTATTTGGTCCCTTTCTGGAACGACGGGCGGGTCTCGGTGTCGTACCCCACGAGGGTCTCGCCTTGCAGCAGGGCCTCGGCCTCGCGCATGGTCTCCTCGCTGTCCACGACGAGCACGCGTCCGGGGAAGTGTCCCACGGGCATTTCGTTGATTTCGTCGTTGGTGATGGTCGCCTGATACATATTCGCCGACAAAGGTACTATTTTTCTGCGGACATGCGCCGGGCGATAATTCCTACCACCACCAGTTGCATGGCGTGGTAGATCATAATGGGCAGCAGGAGTATCCCCGTGAGGGTGTGGTCGGCCACCAGCACCCTGGACATCACCGTGCCGTGCACCAGCGATTTCTTCGAGCCGCAGAACAGGGCCACGATGCGGTCTCCGCGGTCGAATCCCATCCGGCGGCTGACAAGCCATACGATGCCGTACACAGCGAAAAACAGCGCGGCCATTCCGGCGGTCAGCGCCCCCAGCAGCGGCCACGATACGGTGTCGAACATGTGCATTTCGAAGGATTCGCAGAACGAGGTGTAAACAATGGCGATGATGACCGCCTGGTCGAACAGGTCGAGCCACTTGCGGTGCCGTTCGGCGAAAGCGCCCCACCGGCGGTGGAGCAGCATTCCGGCCGAAACCGGGACGAGCACCTGGAAAACGAGGCTGAGGATCACATCGCCGAGCGAACCGGCCCCCAGCCCGGCAGCCAGGAAGAGCGACATCCAGAGCGGTGTAGCGAAGATCCCGATCAGGCTGGAGACCGAAGCGTTGAAGATGGCCGCCGGGACGTTGCCCCCGGCCATCGAGACCATTACGACAGACGATGATACCGTCGAGGGGAGCGTGGCCATGAAGAAGATGCCGAGCCACAGGTATTCATGCGCCCGGACGTCCGCGCAGGCCATCACGCCCAGCACCAGCAGAGGGAAGAGGACGAAAGTGGTCAGCTGCACCAAAGCGTGCAGCCGGATATTCCGCAGCCCCGTCCGCAGTTTGCCGCCGTTGAGTTTCAGCCCGTAGAAAAAGAAGATCACGCCGACGCCCCATCCGGCCGCCTCGGCCGGCGACCAGCTTTCGTGCCCGGCGCCCCACGACGGGGCCAGCCACGCCAGGAAAATGGCGGCGAAAAGGCTCAGGACGAACGGGTCGAGGCCGATGCGTTTCAGGAAAGCGAAGATACCGCGCCGCCGGGAAAAGGAGGGGCTACTCGATGTTGGAGAGGTGGCGCTCCACCTTCTGGACATACAGTTCGCTGAGGGTGATCAGGATACCCGTCTCCTCGACGTTCCCGAAGTCGGGATTCAGCGCTGTGTCGAACACCTTCATGGTCGGCGAGAGGCTCATATAGGCGTTGATCAGCGGCGGGATGGTCTCCTCGAAGTCGCGGATGTTGCGCGAAAGGATGCGGTAGTCCTCGGCATAGTCCTTCCCCACGAATAAGGCCTCCATTTTGGCTTCGTCGATGTCCAGGTGCACCGGGTAGCGCGAGCGGATCAGGTTCTCGCGGTCCGGGAAGTGCTTTTTCAGGAAATAAAGCAGCATGTTCCGCGCGTCGCGGTTGTAGTCGCCGTACATGGTCACCTTGCCGAAGCAGTACTTTACGTCGGGATTGCGCACCACGATGGCCCCCAGCCCGTCCCAGAGGTTGTCCAGTGCGAAAAGGCTCTTGGGGTTGTTGCGCGACTGGTATTTGGGCTGCACGAAAGAGCGGCCCAGTTCCAGCGTGTATGGCAGGTATTTTTCGCGGAACGTGTCGCTGAACTCGAAATAATGTTCCGTGGAGAGGTATTCCGGATGGGTGGAGCGCGGAATGATATAACGGTAGCCGCCCATGATCTCGCGGGCCGCCGGGTCCCATACGATCAGCTGGGTGTACCCCCCCCCGACCGTGTCCAGCTCGTCGATGTCGATGCTCTTGCCGGTGCCCCCGCCCCCGTCGCGGAACG
>JAJBVQ010000106.1 GCA_020859745.1 Rikenellaceae bacterium | reverse complement strand
CCCCCGCCCCCTGCACGACCGGCTCCAGGATAAACGCCGCCAGCGTCCCGTGATGCTTTTCGAATGCCTCACGCACGGGCTGCAACACCTCCGGTGACCACTCGCCGCCGAACGGTACCGCCGGCCTCGGTGCGAAATGCTGCACCGCCAGCCGCCCCCGCCACAGCGAGTGCATCCCCCCCTCCGGGTCGCAGACGCTCATCGCATTCCACGTATCCCCGTGGTAGCCCCCCCGGATCGTCATGAACTCGTTCCGCTCCGGGTGCCCCTGCGAGTGCTGCCACTGCATCGCCATCTTCATAGCCACCTCCACCGACACCGACCCCGAGTCCGCGAAGAATACATATTCCGGCTGTTGCGGGTCGCCCTCCGGCAGCGTTGCCCCCGGCGCCATCGCCAGCAGTCGCCGCCCCAGCTCCACCGCCGGACGGTGCGTGAGGCCGCCGAACATCACGTGCGACATCTCGCCCAGCTGCCGCTGCGCCGCCGCGTTGAGGCGCGGGTGGTTGTAGCCGTGCACCGCGCACCACCACGACGACATCCCGTCGATCAGCCGCCGTCCGTCCTCCAGCTCGATCCTCACCCCCTCCGCCCGGCGCACCGCGTAGGCCGGCAGCGGCTCCGCCGCCGACGTGTACGGGTGCCACAGGTGGTCCCGGTCCCAGGCCAGCAATTCGTTCGTATCCATTTCCATCATCGTTCAAAAAGTTATCCGATCCGCCCCGCACAGGTTTCGCAGGGACAAAAATAGCAAAACTTCCGCCGCACGCCTCCCGCCGGCCCCTGTCCGCAAACAACATTTGCATCCCGTTTTGCCGCTCCCTTACCTTAGCGCCGTAGGCTTACCCATTTTCCAACCTCTTAAAAAAACAAATCATGAACGATTACACGGACGCCTGGGAAAGGCTCAAACACCCCGACGACAACAATGCTTCCGTCCGCTTCACCGAGAACGGCAAAACCTATCTGTTCAGCCATTCCCGGAGCGGCAAGGAGTGGCATCTGGCCGAATTGTCCGGCGGGATACCCTCTCTCCCCGGCATCGGCCGGGCAATGACCCAGGCCCTGACGCCGAAAGTGCTGCGCAGCGGCAGCTGGCAGCGTTTTTACGAAGTGCTCATCCCCTTCACCGAAGGCGGCAGGAACTACCTTTTCGCCCACAGCAGCCAGGACAACCGGTGGTTTATCTCCGAGCTGTCCGCCTCGTGGAACGGCAGTTCCGAACTGAAAAACGGTAACTGGGCCAGGTTCTACGGCAGGGTCGTGACCTTCGCCGAGGGGGACCGCAACTACCTGTTGGCCCACAGCCGGCAGGATTACCGGTGGTTTATCTCCGACCTCTCGCTGTCGTGGAACGGCAGCGACGAGATCCGCAATGGAAACTGGGGTACTTACTGCGACTCCCTGCTGGCTTTCAGCCGCGATGGGCAGAATTATGTTTTCGGCCATGTAGGATCCACTGGCTGGTGGAGCATCGCCCGGCTGACGCGCGACTGGGACGGCCACAGGTCGGTCAAGGACGGCCGCTCTCCCTTGTCCGCCATGGCCTCGCTGCCGGAGTTCTGACCTGCGCCAACCGCCGGGCATCTTTCGCAAACAACGGTTGCCCGACGCAGCCTGCGGGGTCATCTTTGCGCCGGGGAGCACCCGAAAACCCCGTAAACAGAGTAGGGAAGTTACACACTAACAAATTTTAAGATTATGGCAGATTACATGATTTTCGCCCAATTCGATTCAAATGGCGGCGTATTGGAACCGAGCGTCCCGTATACGGTAGCTCGTTATTCCAACCACTCCCTGGTGGGGCTGGATCAGGCCGAAGCGGGGGCACAGGCCGCCGCCCTGACCGCTCCGGGTGCCGTTGCGCCGACCGTCAGCGACAACATCGGCCCGTCGCTCGACGGTAGCTTGACCTATGCCGTTGCGGGAACGGGCTATTTCAGGTGGAATGGCGCGGTATGGGTTGCGCAGGCTAATCCGGCGGATCTGGCTACGCTTTCAGCCGCATTAGGCCATAACGACACCCTCCACTGGTTCGTATTCGCTTAGTCCGGCTCGTTTGCGGCCGTTGCTGCGCCGGGCGCCCTTGTGAAAAGGGCGCCCGGTTTTTGCATGCCTTTTCGCTGTGCACCGGGACCGCCGCCGTCGCGGAAACCCAGCTGTTCGCTCACTCGGGTTCGGCGCGCCCACGCCCCCCACGGGGCGCGCCGCCGCTAACGCGGAAACAAAACCATTTGTTTCCTTGTTTCGTGCCGCCCGCTGACGCGCAGGCGTTGCCTGTCTTGCTGGCTGTAACTATCCGATTCGGGCGCCCCGGCCCCCCTTGAATCCTTAAAAATCACCAGCAAAAGACCCAACGGGTCCGCCCGGCGTTTCTTACGGAACGCGCTAGTCCGCTCTTTCGGGTTCGGCCTCGCGCCGCTCCCCCCCGGCCGCTTCGCGGCCCGGCGCAGAGGCCGCCACTGGCGTGGGAACTTTACAACTTTCCACAGACCACTGGGGCACGTGACTTTCGGGCCGCCGGTGCCGTTGGGCACTCCAGCCGGGCTGTAACTACCCTATGTACTGCTTGGCGGCAGGCCCGGCGACTCTCGCTTTTCGCTCAACGGTTTAACATAGTTCCGGACTCCCATGACCCTGCCGAGGACTTTTTTCCGCCGCAGCCAGCGGGGACTGCGATAGCAGGCCTCCGCCCGGGGTGGCTGCGGCCTGACCGCTGACGCGGGGACTTTCTCACTTGCCTGCGACCTTTAGGTCGCGCGGCCCGGAGCCACACCCGGCAAAGGCCCCAAAGGCCGCCCGCCGGTGCTGGGCAGGAAACATACCGACAGGCAGAGACTGACGCCGGAACCTGGCTTTCGGCGCCCCCCCGACGGCTGGAAGCCGTCCGGCGCAGAGGTCACCGCTGTCACGGAAATTCAGATTTTCGCTTTCTCGTGTTCGGCCTGCGCGCTTCGGGGGTGGCCGCTTTGCGGCCAGCGCGCAAGGCCGCCGTTGCCACGGGAACCTTCCCGTCGCATTCCGTCGCCATCTCCCGACCACCGACGGCGCCCGTAAACGGTGCCCCCGCCGGGCGTGAGGCTGTAATTGCCCGAACAAAAGTCAGTTGACCCGGAACGCGCGGGTCACCCCCTTGACCTTCTTGAGCTTGTAGAGCACCATGTCCACCACCTGCGCGTTGGTCACCTCGATCGACAGCTGACCCTCCATCACCCCGCGCTGCGCCCCGAACGACATCGAGCGGATGTTGAGCTTCAGCTCCTGCGACACCAGGTCGGTCACCCGTCCCGCCAGCCCCGGCACGTCGTCGCCCTGCACCCGGATCGTCGCCCGGAACGCCCCCGACGAACTCGTCTCGCGCCACTTCGCCCCCAGCACCCGGTAGGGGTACTGCTCCCTGAGCCGCGCCGCGTTGGGGCAGTCCGTGCGGTGGATCGTGATGCCGCTGTGGATGGTCACGAAGCCGAACACCGGGTCGCCGTAGATCGGGTTGCAGCACCGCGCCAGCTTGTACTCCACGTTGCCCAGCGTCCCGTCGATCATCAGGCAGTTGTCTCCCCGGCCCGTATCGCGGCCGCCCTCCGCCCTGGCCTTGCGCGGACGCGTCTCCGGCGCCGGCAGGTTCCCCTCCGCGTAGTTGGTCAGCACCTCTTTGACCTCCGCCGTCGAGACCCGTTGCTGCGCCACCAGCGCGTAGACCTCGAACCCCGTCTTGATCTTGTAGTATTTGGAGAGCGCCGTGACCGCCTCCTCGATCGTGAGGGGCAGTTTCCAGTTCTTCACCTTGCGCTCCAGCTCCTCGCGCCCCAGCTGGGCGCTGCGGGCCTCGTCCTCGCGCAGGATCTGCTTGATCTTGGCCTTGGCTTTGGAAGTCACCACATAGTCCAGCCACCCCGCCTTGGGCCGCTGCGATTTCGACGTCGTGATCTCGACCACGTCCCCGTTGCGGAGCCGTTCGCGCATCGACACGTTGCGCCCGTTCACCTTTCCCCCCGTGCAGCTCGCTCCCAGGTTCGAGTGGATGTCGAACGCGAAGTCCAGCAGGGTGGCCCCCTCCGGCAGCTTGCGCAGGTCGCCCGTGGGCGTGAAGACGAACACCTCATTGCTGCTCAGGGCCAGGTCGAACCGCTCCGCGATGGTCTCGGTCGCCGAGGCGGTCTCCACGATCTCGCGCAGGCGCGCCAGCCATTGCTCGCTGCCCAGGCCGCCGCCCCCGACCCCTTTGTAGCGCCAGTGGGCCGCCACCCCGCGCTCGGCCACCTCGTCCATCCGCTGCGTGCGGATCTGCACCTCGACCCACCGCCCCTGGGGGGTTACCACGGTGGTGTGCAGCGACTCGTAGCCGTTCGACTTCGGGATGGAGATCCAGTCCCGCATCCGCTCCGGGTTGGGGGTGTAGAAATCGGTCACCACCGAGTAGACCGACCAGCACTGCATCTTCTCCTCGGCCGGCGGGCAGTCGATGATGATGCGGATGGCGAACAGGTCGTAGACCTCCTCGAAAGTCACCTTTTGCTTGCGCATCTTGCGCCAGATGGAGTAGACCGATTTGGTCCGGCTCTTGAGCTTGTAGCGTATCCCCAGCGCGTCGAGCCGCTCGCGCACCGGCCGCACGAACTCGGCGATGAACCGTTCGCGCTCGCCGGCCCCTTCGGAGAGCTTGCGCACGATGTGGGCGTACTCCTTCGGTTCGAGGTACCGCAGCGAGAGGTCTTCCATCTCGGATTTCACGGCGTAAAGCCCGAGCTTGTGGGCCAGTTGGGAGTAGAGATTCAGGGTCTCCCACGATTTTTTGTTGCGCTTGAGTTCGGGGAAGCTCTCCAGCGAACGCATCACCTCTAAGCGGTCGGCCATTTTGATGAGGATCACGCGCGGGTCGGTGGAGTAGGAGACGATCAGTTCGCGGAAGTTGTCGGCCTGGAGCGTCGAGGTCTTGGGGTCGACTTCGGAGATGTTGTTGAGGCCTCGGATGATGGTTTCGCATTCGGGGCCGTACTCGCGGCCGATCTGTTCGGGGGTGGCCAGCCCGGTGCGGGCCACGTCGTGCAGCAGGGTGGAGATCACGGAGTTGCGCCCCAGCCCGATCTCGTCGGCCACGATCTGCGCGGTCTTGACGCTGTGGTAGGCGAAGGGGGTGCCGTCGTAGCGTTTTTGCCCCGCCAAGGCGCGCACGGCGGTGTGCAGGGCCCGGCGGATGTCGTTATAGGAGGCGTCGCTGAATGCGGCGCGGGTGCTGGTCAGGAAGTCTCGGTATAGGCTCATGGTTTAAAATATAAAATATATGGGGTGTAATCTTATTTTCTGTTTTTGTTGTTCGTTCGGGGCGGTGCCGGACTGACAGCTGGCGCGGGAACTTACGCCAGTTACCGCCAACAAAAGCCCTCCACGGAGCCTTTTTTCATCCGCAGCCAGCGAGGACTGCGATAGCAGACCTTCGCCCGGGGTGGCTGCGGCCTGACCCGCTGGCGCGAGGACTCGGCCATAACCTCTGCGACCGGTCAGGGTCGCGCGGGCCGAAGCCTCCCGCAGCGGAGGCCCGCAATAAGGCGGCGTATATCTTGGTCGGCAGGCCGATAAAACGGCCAACGGCCGCGCAGGCTCCGGCCCGAAAGCCCGGTCGCTGGCGCGGGGCCTCAGCTTCTCGCTCACTCGTTTTCGGGCGCCCCTGCCCCTCTTGGGGGTGCCCGGCGTTCCTTCCCGGAACGCGCTACTCGCTCTTTCGGGTTCGGCCTTGCGCCGCCCCCCGACGGCTTTCAGCCGTCCGGAGTTAAGGCCGCCATTGGCATGGGAATCCGGCTTCTCGCTCTCTTGTGTTCGGGCCGCCGCCCCGGGCGGAAGCCGCAAAGCGGCTTGGCGGCAGGCCCGGCGACCCTGGCGAGTCGCGCTTCTCGCTCATCGTCTTACTGCGGCTTTGGGAACCAGGCTACTCGCTCTCTCGGGTTCGGCGCGCCCACGCCCCCCCCACGGGGCGCGCCGCCGCTAACGCGGGATCTGCTCCCCGCTTTCTCATTCCCGGGCGCCCCGGCCCCCTTATTCAATAAATATACGCCAAATTTCGTTACTTGCCTTCAAATTTAATGCGAAAATCACACCCGGGGATGAAAAATCACCTTTTGATAACCGCCCTCGGCGCCGCCGCCGTCCTCACGTCGCCCGCCGCCGCCAAAAACCGCAAAGCCGACACGCCCGCCCCGCGGCAGGGCGAGCGGCCCAATATCCTCTTTTTCCTGGTGGACGACATGGGGTGGCAGGACACCTCCGAGCCCTTCTGGAAAGACACTACCCCCCTGAACCGCACTTACCATACCCCCAATATGGAGAAGATGGCCTCCTGCGCCGTCAAGTTCACCGCCGCATATGCCGCGGCCATCAGCTCGCCTTCGCGTGTGAGCCTGATGACCGGCATGAACCCAGCCGCACACCGCGTCACCAACTGGACGCTGCGCAAGGATCAGGGGCCCGATCCCGAAAGCCCGCTGGTGGAGTGGCCCGCGTGGAGCGTGAACGGCATTTCGGCTACGCCCGGCGTGGAGCGGACTACCTACGTCACCCCGCTGCCGGAGCTGCTGCGCGAAGCGGGCTACCGGACGATTATCGTCGGCAAGGCCCACTTCGGGGCCATCGGGACGCCGGCGGCCGACCCGCTGACCCTCGGCTTCGACGCCAATGTGGCGGGCCATGCGGCGGGCGGTCTGGCCTCCTATCTGGGCGAGAACGATTTCGGCAACGTGCCCGGCGCAGCGGAGCAGTCGCCGTTCGCCGTGCCGGACCTGGAGGAGTACTGGGGGCAGGATATTTTCGCCACCGAGGCGCTGACCATCGAGGCCAAAAAGCAGATCGACACGGCGCTGGCGATGGACAAGCCCTTTTTCCTCTATATGAGCCACTACGCGGTGCATGTGCCGCTGGACCGGGACATGCGTTTCTACCCGAAGTACGCCGCGCGGGGCATGGATCCCAAGGAGGCGGCCTACGCGGCGCTGGTGGAGGGGATGGACAAGAGCCTGGGCGACCTGCGGGATTACCTGAAGGAGAAGGGGATAGACCGGAATACCGTGGTGGTGTTCCTTTCGGACAACGGCGGCCTGTCGGCGTGGGCGCGGGGCGGCAAGCCGGGCACGCAGAACTGGCCGCTGCGCAGCGGCAAGGGGTCGCCGATGGAGGGGGGCGTCCGGGTGCCGATGATGGTGGAGTGGCCGCAGGTCGCAGACAGCAACACGCACTGCACGGTGCCGGTGACGATCCAGGACTTGATGCCTACGATGCTGGAGATCGCGCAGGCGGGGAAGGTCGGGACGGTGCAGCGGATCGACGGGCAGAGCATCGTCCCGCTGTTGCGGGGCGATGCGGCGATGAAGCGGCGGCGGCCGCTGGTGTGGCATTTCCCGAACATGTGGGATGCCACGGGGGACGGCATCGCGCCGTACAGCGCGATCCGGATGGGGGACTGGAAGCTGATCTATTACTACGACACGGGGCGCACGATGCTGTTCAACCTGCGGGAGGATATTTTCGAGAAGATCGACCACGGGACGAATCCGAGGCAGGAGAAGCGGCGCGAACGGATGGCAAAACGGCTGACGGCGGAGCTGCGGCGGATGGATGCGCAGGTGCCGCGGCTTAAGGCAACGGGCAAATGGTGCCGCTGGCCGGACGGCTCGCCGTACCGTACCCCGCG
Source organism: Rikenellaceae bacterium (assembly GCA_020859745.1). Taxonomy (GTDB): domain Bacteria; phylum Bacteroidota; class Bacteroidia; order Bacteroidales; family Rikenellaceae; genus Rikenella. The sequence continues at coordinate 736 of JAJBVQ010000106.1, read as the reverse complement.
CCGGGAGAGGCTGGGCAAGGGTGACGGCATTCATTTTTAACGGCTGTTACCGAGCCGGAAGCGGTTTCTGGGGGCAGTGGTTTTAGGGGGACTTGCCACGAAATCGGGCTGCAATCCGGCAGAGCGGGTAGCAGCGCTAGGCCGAACCCGGGTGTTTGTTACAGCGGTGGCGGAGCGCGTTAGCGCGGAGCCGCAGTAAGTCGTTGAGCGAGAAGCGCGACTCGCCAGGGTCGCCGGGCCTGCCGCCAAGCGCCTTCGGCGCTTCGCCCGATGGCGGCGGCCCGAACAGGGGGTAGTTACAGCCCTATCGGCGTGACCCAAGGGATCGCAGCCAGAACCTGAGATAGCGGAATCGCTGAGTCTATTTGCGAAATCCGCAGGATTGCCGGGCCTGCCTCCAAGCCGCGTTGCGGCTTCGCCCCCAGGCGGCGGCCCGAATCGGGTAGTTACAGCCAGCAAGACAGGCAACGCCTGCGCGTCAGCGGCGGGCCGCCCCGTGGGGGGCGTGGGCGGCCCGAATAGGGTAATTGGTGCCACACCAGCCGTGAGTCCGGTGCCAGCGGTGCTGCCGGGTACTCCAGCCGGGAAAGCCCCAACGGAGCCACTGTTTACAAAGAGAACCAAAAAAACTTTCGAGCGCATCCCGCTGGGATGCTCTGGTTGTAACTGCCCGCTTCTGCGGCGCGCGTAGCGCGCCGCTCGGGCCGCCCCGAGTCGCGAAGCGGGAGCACCGCCG
>JAJBVQ010000093.1 GCA_020859745.1 Rikenellaceae bacterium | reverse complement strand
TGTCGGTGAAGCTCGGCGCCGGATTTACCAACCCGCTGGCTATTGTACGGGAGATTTACTACCGGAATGTCAAGGGGGTGGTGCTGTTCAACCGCTTTTATCCGACCGATATCGACATCGAAAAGTTGACGGTCAAAGCGGGAGATATTTTCAGCCATTCGTCGGAACTGGCCAACGTATTGCGCTGGACGGCGTTCGTCAGCGGCAGCCTGCCGTTGATCGACGTGGCGGTTTCCACCGGTGTGCATACCGGTGCGGATGCGGTCAAGGCGATGCTGGCGGGCGCTTCGGCGGTGGAAATAGCCAGCGTGGTGTATGAAAAGGGACTGGATGTGGTCGGGGAGATCAACGCCTTTATCGGCGACTGGATGTGCCGGCACGATTTCCAGACCACGCGCGACTTCATCGGGCGGATGAACGCCAAGAACATTCCGAACCCGATGCTGTACGAGCGCACGCAGTTTATGAAATACTATTCGAACCACGAATAGCCGGAAAGCTATTTTCATAGGAAAAGAGGAGTGGACCACTCCTCTTTTTGTTTCTTATTGACTCAAGTAGCCGGGCCGGTCATATAAAGGATACGGTGAGGATTCTATTTTTTAACAAATCCGAGGTTATCTGTAAAAAATTGCCAATATTTGCGCAAGCAAATCTTAACCCAGATAAATGCAGCAGACAAAAGACGTAGTTATCCGATTCTCAGGCGATTCGGGTGACGGGATGCAGTTGACCGGGATGCTTTTCAGCGACACCTCGGCCTTAGGGGGGAACAGTATCGCGACGTTCCCCGACTTCCCGGCTGAAATCCGGGCCCCGCAGGGGACAATGGCCGGAGTCTCCGGTTTCCAGGTGCATATCGGCAGCGAAAAGGTGCTCACTTCCGGCGATTACTGCGACCTGCTGGTGGCGATGAACCCGGTAGCCTTGCGGGCCAACCGGAAATGGCTCAAAAAAGGGGCAACGGTGATCGTCGATGCCGACAGTTTTACCGAAGCGGCTGTGAAACGGGCCGGTTTCGAGACGCTCGACCCGTTCGCCGAGCTGGGTATTACGGATTACAACATTATCCGCGCCCCGATCTCGTCCATGACCAAAGAGGCGTTGGCGGAGACGGGGCTCGATATGAAAGCGGTCAACAAGTGCAAGAACATGTTCGCACTGGGGGTATGCTTTTGCCTCTACGACATGCCGCTGGAGCATACCGAAAACTACCTCAAAAAGAAATTCGCCAAGAAACCGGCGGTGGCCGAGGCGAATATACTCGTGTTGAAAGCGGGGCACAATTACGCTTCCAATACCCATATCTTCACGACTACCTACCAGGTTCCGGCCGCGAAACTCGCTAAAGGGACCTACCGGACGATTTCCGGGAATGTGGCGACGGCATGGGGCTTGATCGCGGCTTCCGAGAAATCGGGACGGCCGCTCTTCTGCGGTTCCTATCCGATCACCCCGGCCACGGCTATCCTGGAGGAGCTGGCCAAGCGGAAAGACCTCGGGGTGAAAACCTTGCAAGTCGAAGACGAGATCGCGGGGATCTGTACCGCCATCGGGGCTTCTTTCGCCGGGAATATGGCCGTGACGACCACGTCGGGGCCGGGGCTATCGCTCAAAAGCGAGGCACTGGGGCTGGCTGTGATGACGGAGCTGCCGCTGGTGGTAATCGACGTGCAGCGCGGGGGGCCTTCGACCGGCCTGCCGACCAAGACGGAGCAGGCGGATCTGTATCAGGCCTTGTGGGGACGCAACGGGGAGTGCCCGCTGGTCGTTATGGCGGCTTGCACACCGTCTGGATGCTTCGATGCGGCGTTCAAGGCGGCTAAGATCGCCATGGAGCATATGATGCCGGTGATCCTGCTGTCGGACGGCTACATCGCGAACGGTTCGGAGGCGTGGCGCATCCCGTCCATGAGCCAGTATCCGGAGATCCATCCGCCGGTAGTGACCGAGGTGCCGGACGGTGGTTTCGTACCCTATAAGCGCGACGAACTGCGGATGGCCCGGAGCTGGGCTTTGCCGGGTTCGCCGGGCTGTGAGCACCGGTTGGGCGGTTTGGAAAAACTGGACGGCAAAGGCTGCATTTCGCACGATCCGCAGAACCACCAGAAAATGGTGAACCTGCGGGCGGAAAAGGTGGCCCGCGTGGCCGATTTCATTCCGGAACAGGAGATCTACGGCGACAAGAGCGGCGACCTGCTGGTGGTGGGATGGGGCGGTACCTATGGCCAGCTGCGCACGGCCGTGGATGCGATGCGCGCGGAGGGTAAGAGTGTCTCGCACTGCCACTTCAGTTTTATCAACCCGCTGCCCAAGGGGGTGGAGAAGATTTTCTCGAGGTTCAAGAAGATCGTGGTGTGCGAACTCAACATGGGGCAGTTTGCCAATTACCTGCGGATGAATTTCCAGCAGTTCGCTTATTTGCAGTACAACAAGGTGCAGGGGCTGCCTTTCACGGTGGTCGAACTGACCGACCATTTCCGAGCCGTGCTGGACGACAATAAATAGAGACCGTTATGATACGATATACTCCACAGGATTTCAAAAGCGACCAGGAGGTCAAATGGTGCCCGGGATGCGGCAACCACTTTATTCTCAATGCGGTGACCAAGGCATTGCCGGAGGTGGCCGAAGCACTCAATTACCAACACCAGCGTTTCACGTTCGTGTCGGGGATCGGTTGTTCGTCGCGGTTTCCGTATTATGTGCATACTTATGGTTTCCACGGGATTCACGGACGTGCGGCGGCGATCGCCACGGGTGTCAAAGTGGCGAATCCGACGCTGTCGGTATGGGAGGTGACCGGCGACGGCGATGCGCTGGCGATCGGCGGGAACCATTTCATTCACGCCATACGCCGGAACATCGACATCAATATCATGCTGTTCAACAACCAGATCTACGGGCTGACGAAAGGGCAGTACTCGCCGACCTCGCCGCTGGGCAAGGTGACGAAGACTTCGCCGTACGGAACGGTGGAACACCCGTTCTCGCCGGGCGAGATCGTACTGGGCGCGCGAGGGACGTTCTTTGCCCGGACGATCGACGTGGATGTGAACCTGACGAAAGACTGTCTGGTGGCGGCCGCTAAAAACGACGGGGCATCGGTCGTCGAAATTCTACAGAATTGTGTGATCTTCAACGATAAGGCTTACGAGGCTTTTCTGAACAAAGAAGGCAGGGAAGACAGCACGATCGTGCTCCGGCACGGCGAGCCGATGATCTTCGGCAAAAACCGGGACAAGGGGCTGATCCTGGACGGCTTGAAACTGAAAGCGGTCAAGATCGGGGAGAACGGTATCACGCGGGCGGATATCCTGGTGCACAACGCGACGGAACCGAACCCGGGGATACACATGATGCTGGTGAACATGAAAGCGCCTGAGATGCCGGTGGCTTTAGGGGTGATCCGGGCGGTGAAGGACCATACCTACGATGACCAGGTGCGCGACCAGCTTATCGAAGTGCGGATGCGGGCCAAAATCTTCAATATGGATCAACTGCTGCACAGTGGGGAAACGTGGGAGGTCAAGTAACCGGAACTGGTTCCAATGAAAAAGGGTGAGCAGAAATGCTCACCCTTTTGTTATATAGTGAAAATAGGCGGTTACCGCTTTCCTTTGCGTTGCTGCTGTTGCTGCTGCTTACGCATCGCCTCCTGCTGGCGCTGCATCTCTTCGAGCCGCATCTGCCATTTCGATTTCTTAACCGGTTTCTTGCTGTTCTCCATCATCTTGGCGTGCAGCTTTTTGTCATCCACAATATAGCGGAACGCGAAAGTCTGCCCCATGGTGATCAGGTTCGAAAGCAGGTAGTACCAGCTCAGCCCCGAAGCATAGTTGTTGAACCACAACAGGAGCATGACCGGCATCAGGTAGAGCATCATGAACTTCATCCCCGGCATCTGCTGGTTGCTCATGCCGGCCGACTGCGCGTAATTGATCTTCGAGGTAAAGAACAGCGAAACAGCCATCAGCAGGGTGAACAGGCTGACGTGATCTCCGTAGAACGGAATGCTGAAACCGTCAGGGAACGTCCAGATGCTGTCGTAGGACGAAAGGTCGTCGGCCCACAGGAACGATTTTCCCCGCAGCTCGATGGAGGCCGGGAAGAACCGGAACATCGCAATCAAAATCGGGAATTGAATAAGCAACGGCAAGCACCCGCCCATCGGATTGACCCCGGCGGCCTTGTATAGCTGCATCACCGCCTGCTGTTTCTTCATCGCATCCTCCTTCTTGGGATACTTCTCGTTCAGCTTGTCGATGTCCGGTTTCAGCAGCCGCATCTTGGCCGTGGAGAGGTAAGATTTGTAGGTCAGCGGGAAGATCAGCAGCTTGATAAGCACCGTCAGGATCAGGATAACGATACCGAAGTTGGCGATGTAGCTGCCCAGGAAGTCGAATACCGGGATCACCACGTAGCGGTTGATCCAGCCGATGATCCACCAGCCCAGCGGCACCAGCTTCTGGAACTCCATGTCCCCGTATTTTTTCAGCACCGAGAATTTGTTCGGCCCGAAATAGAATTGCAGGTTATAGCCCTCCGTCGCCGGCGTGTAGGGCAAGGTCAGCAGCGCCGAGAAATCCTTGATATTCTTATCCGTCGGCGGGAAAGTGTTGTACTTCAGGTCGGCATTGGCGAAGTTATCCGGCGATACGATGATCGACGAGAAGAACTGCTGCTTGAACGCCACCCATTGTACCTTTGTGGAGATAGTCTCCTCTTTGGTGCCGGTCGACATGCCCAGCTCCTCGATGGAGGTCTCGCCCGGATATTTGTAGGCGATAGTGGTGTAGTTGTTCTCGTTCTGGAACCCTTTTTCCTCCTGCGGGGAGATGATGTTCCACGCCACGGTGACATCCGGCTGGTTCGGGGCGATCTTGCCCTTGAAATGGGAGAGATCCACCTTCATGTCCATCAGATAGTTGTCGGGACGGATCGTGTAAAGGTATTCCAAATAGGAAGACGAATCGGCATAGAGCCGGAAAGCGATGGCCGTATCCGAAATCATCCGCGGCGTAAAGTAGAAGTCCGCCGTGTTGATCTGCTCCGGCGCGAACAGGTTCAGGTTGAACCGCGAACCGTCTTCGCGGAACAACATCAGCGGATCGCCCGCATAGGTCTTATAGTCCTTGAGCTGCGCCGCCGCGATCCGCCCCCCCTTGTTGGAGAAAGTGAGGATGAACAGCTTGTTTTCCAGCGTATAGAACTCCTCCTTACCCTTAAGCTGCGCATCGTAGGCCGCTCCCAGCACCGACGGCGCCGGTTCCGCATTGTTCAGCGCTGCCGTATCCGGCGGAGTCTGTTCCTGCACCAACGTTTCGCCCGTCGGCGACGGCACCGTTTTCGGCGCATTGGCCATTGCGATGGAGTCCTGCCGCTGTTGTTCCTGAAGTCTTTCCGTGTATTGTTTGTTATTGTACCAGCTGAACCCGAAAAGGATCACGCCGATCACCAACAAACCGATGAGTGTGTTTTTATTCATCTATGAAAATGCTATTTCTGCTTGGTTTCCTGATAGTTGATGGCCGCTTTGACGAAGTCGACAAAAAGCGGGTGCGGGTTGATGACCGTACTTTTGTACTCCGGGTGGTACTGCACCCCGACGAACCAGGGATGGTTCTGCACCTCCACGACTTCCACCAGATTGGTGTCCGGGTTGATCCCCGTGGCGACCATGCCGGCCGCCTCCAGCGCCTCTTTGTACTTGTTGTTGAATTCATACCGGTGGCGGTGCCGCTCGCTGATATTGGCCTTGCCGTAAGCCTCGTAGGCGTGCGATCCTTCGGCCAGCGTGCAGGGATACGCCCCCAGGCGCATGGTACCCCCTTTTTCGGTAATGCCTTTCTGTTCTTCCATCAGGTCGATCACCGGTTCCGGCGTTGCACCCGTCTCCGTCGAATTGGCTTCGCTCAGCCCCAGGACGTTCCGGGCGTACTCGATCACGCTGCACTGCATCCCCAGGCAGATCCCCAGGAACGGCACCCGGTTCTCACGGGCATACTTCACCGCAGCGATCTTGCCTTCCAGCCCGCGGTGCCCGAAACCCGGCGCCACGAGGATACCGCTCATATCACCCAGCACTGCCGTCACATTCTCCGGGGTGATCTTCTCGGAATTCACGTATTGCAACCTGACCTTCACATGGCTGGTCGCCCCGGCGTGAATGAACGCTTCGCTGATCGACTTGTAAGCGTCCGGCAGCTCGGTGTATTTACCCACTAGCGCGATTTTGACCTCTCCCTTGTCCGGATTTTTGACCCGGTCGACGAAATCGCGCCATTTTTCGAGGTCGATCGGCCGCTCGGTATCCAGCCCCAGTTTGCGCAGGGCTACGATGTCGAGTTTCTGGTCGAGCATCATCAGCGGCACTTCGTAAATGGTCGGCACGTCGAGCGACGCCACCACGGCATCCCGTTCCACATTACAGAACAGGGCCACTTTGCGCTTTACCTCCTCGGTCAGCGGCATCTCCGAGCGCAGCACGAGGATATCCGGCTGCAACCCGTTTTCCTGCAAAGTCTTGACCGAGTGCTGGGTCGGCTTGGTCTTCAACTCGCCGCTGGCCCGCATATAGGGGATCAGCGTCAGGTGCACCACCAGCGTATTCCCGAATCCCAGCTCATACCTCAGCTGCCGCACCGATTCGATATACGGCAGCGACTCGATATCCCCGACCGTCCCGCCGATCTCGGTGATGACCACGTCGTATTTATGTTTGGTTCCCAGCAGCTGGATGCGACGCTTGATCTCGTCCGTGATATGGGGAATGACCTGCACGGTCTTTCCCAAAAATTCGCCCCGGCGCTCCTTGTTGATGACGCTCTGGTAGATGCGTCCCGTGGTCACGTTATTGGCCTGCGAGGTCGGTTTCCCCAAAAAGCGTTCGTAGTGCCCCAGGTCGAGGTCGGTCTCCGCGCCGTCCTCGGTCACATAGCACTCCCCGTGTTCATACGGATTAAGCGTCCCCGGGTCGATGTTGATATAGGGGTCGAGTTTTTGTATCGTCACCGAATACCCTCTGGCCTGCAATAGCTTGGCCAGCGATGCGGCGATAATCCCTTTGCCCAGGGACGAGGCGACGCCGCCGGTCACGAAAATGTACTTGGTCTGTGATTTCATATGGGTTTGGTTATTCCTGTTCCGTCGTATTGTTTGTGGTGGTCTCTTCCGTCGTCTCCGCTGCGGCAGTTTCCGCTTCGATTGCCGGGCTTTCCGGCTATTCCGCCTTCGGGGCGGCAGGGGAGGACTCCGGATTGTCGATCAGCCGTATCTTCTCGATCAAGGTGTTGATTTGCTCCTTGGCCCGAGCGATCTTGTTCTGCACCTCTTTCATAAGCGCCTCGGCGTTCTTAGATCGGGCAAAGAAACCGATATTGTTCTCCCAGATCTGGATGTCGCCCTCGATCTGCCGGATCTTATTGTAGAGCCGGTCGCGTTCCTGGCCCAGCCGCCGCGAGCCGCCCTCCTGTATCTTGGAGACTTTGTCCCGGAAATTGCGGATGTGGCGTTCCCGTTCCTCGCCCCTGAGCAGGTCGAAAAGCCCGTCCACCACCTTCCGGTATTCCGCCTGGATCGCTTCTTTCTTCTTGATCGGCACGAACCCGATCTCGGCCCAGCGGCGCTGGTACTCTTTGATCGCGTCGAAACTGATGTCCACTTTCTCGTGCAGCCGCTTGCGCATCTCTTCGAGCATCTCCTGTTTTTTGGTCAGGTTTTCCGCGTACTGCGAATCCTGGTTGCCGAAATGCTCCGCCTTGCGGGTGAAGAACTTGTCGCTGGCCGCCCGAAAACGTTTCCAGACCTGCTCCGAATGCTTGCGCGAAGTGGCGCCGATCTCTTTCCACTTTTTCTGCAACGCGATCAGGGCGTCGGTCGTCGCTTTCCAATCTTCGCTGTCCTGCAAGGCTTCCGCCTGCACGCACAAGTCCAGTTTGGCCTGCAGGTTATCCTCGATCTCCGACTTCATCTCCTGGTAGAAAGCGCGCTTGGATTCGAAGAACTTGTCGCAGGCCGTCCGGAAACGCTCGTAGATCTTGGTATTGTCTTTCTTCGGCGCGAAGCCGATCGTTTTCCAGACTTTCTGGATCTCGACGATCTGCTCGGAAGCGGCATTCCACTCCTTGTGCGACGTGAACGCCGATCCGGCCAGCTCCTCGACCTTTTCGCAAAGTTCCGTTTTCAGAGCCAGATTCTGCTTCTGCTCGGCCTTGATCCCTTCGAAATACTCTTGATGGCGCTTGTTGATCTGCGTGCTGGCGGCTTTGAACCGTTCCCACAGGGCGTCTTTATATTCCGGCGCCACGGGGCCGATCTCGCGCCACTCGTCGTGCAGTTTCTGGAGCTTATGGAACGCATTGGTCGCGGACGGGGCGAGCAGCACGGCCTCCGCCTCTTCCGCCAAAGCGGTCTTCGCCTCGTAATTCTTTTTGAGATC
>JAJBVQ010000182.1 GCA_020859745.1 Rikenellaceae bacterium | reverse complement strand
GGATGCTTTGGCTGTAACTACCCTTGCTTTTGGGCTGTGAGCAATGGGCCGCTTAATGTTATAAAAGCCTTTTGCGGCCCATTGCCACAACCCAAAGCGGGTGACTGCGGAGCCTGAGTTCCTCGGCAGGCTGCTCTAAAAGTTTTTGGTGCCGCTTTTTACAAAAAGCGGCAGTCTCGTACAGGGGTAATGAATAAACGAACTATAAATCAGCATATTTATGAGTGACAAGGTATATCCGCGGGAGATGCACACCGCCGAGCATATACTGGGCGGGACGATGGTGAGGATGTTCGGATGCGGTCGCGCCGTGACCACCCATTTGGAGCGGAAGAAATCGAAAGTCGATTTCGACTTCCGGAACGTCGGGCGCAACCTCACTCCGGCCGAAGTCCAAGACGTGGTGCGCATCGTGAACGACCAGATCGACAAACATATGGCCGTTACCTTCAAGACAATTCCATACTCCGCCGCCGCTGCCGAGTTCGACCTCTCGCGGTTGCCCGAGACCGCCGCGGCGGGGCCGGACGCCGGCCTGCGCATCGTCTGCGTGGGCGACTACGACCGTTGTCCCTGCATCGGCGAGCACGTCGCCAACACCTCCGAGATCGGCCACTTGCGCATGATCTCGACCGATTACAACCCCGAATCCGGCATCCTGCGCATGCGGTTCAAACTCGATCGGGAATCATGAAACGGCTTATCCTTAGTGTTCTGCTGATTTGCGCGGGCGGAGCGCTGCGGGCGCAGACGACCGGGGACGACAGCGTGCTGCGCCGGCAGATCGGGCAGATGGTCATTGCCGGGTTCCGGGGCTTCGGGGCCACCGGCGATGTGGCCGACGCCGTGCAGAGGCTGGGCATCGGCGGAGTGATCTACTTCGACCGGGACGTGCCGACGGCGAAAAACCGGCGCAATGTCCAGTCGCCGGGGCAGTTGCGACAACTCAGTGACGACCTGCAACGGCTGGCGCGGGAGAGCGGCCACCCAAAACTCTTTATCACCATCGACCAGGAGGGCGGCCGTGTCAATCGGCTTAAATCGGCTTACGGGTTTCCGCCCAGCGTAAGCGCCGCACATCAGGGGCGACTGAATAATCCCGACACCACGCGTAAATGGGCTGTGCTGACGGCGGAGACTTGCCAGAAAGCCGGAATCAACGTCGATTTCGCGCCGTGCGTGGATGTAAACGTCAATCCGCAATGCCCCGTGATCGGGGCTTTGGGGCGGAGCTTTTCGGGCGATGCGGCGGTAGTCGCGGCCCAGGCGCGGATCTGGGTGGAGGCTTTGCATGAAAAGGGATTACTGACCTCTCTCAAACACTTTCCCGGCCACGGCAGCTCGCGGGCGGACAGCCATGCGGGACTCACGGACATTACGCGGAGCTGGCAGCGGGATCGCGAATTGGCGCCATACCGGACTTTGTTCGCGGGAGGGTACGCCGATTTCGTGATGGTGGGGCACCTGCTGCACCGGGACACCGATCCGGAGTATCCGGCTTCGCTGTCGCGGCGGTGGATCACCGACATCTTGCGCGGCGAAATGGGCTACCGGGGCGTGGTGATTACCGACGACCTGAACATGGGGGCGATCGTCGATCATTACTCGCTGGAGCGGGCTTTGGAACTGGCGATCAACGCGGGCGTGGACATGATCATTATCGGAAATAACGGCAAAGTTTACGAGGAAGACTTGACCCCGCACACCATCGGGCTGATATACGGATTGGTGCGGCAGGGGCGCATACCGCGCCAGCGGATCGACGAGGCTTACGTACGGATTATGGCACTCAAGGGGCGGCTGGAATAAGGCGGCCTTTCATTCGGCGACGCGGGCGGGGTGGGTCTGCTTTTCGTCTCCCCCTTCCGTATCCCCGTCACTCCCGTACGCAGCGGACGGAAAAGGCATAGCCGCGAGGTATCGGGAAGTCAGGCCTGACCAGCGATTTCCAAAGGCGCAGGAAAGAGGCTTGCGTGTCGATCAGGGTCGAACTCCAAGCATGCCCGATTTCATCGACCACGACGAAATTCCCCGTTGCCGGGAGGCGACAACCATTGGCCGGGTACCAAGCCTGCCCCGCGTAGACAGACGGAGATTGCCAACGACCTCCTTGTCGTCCGGGGGCATCCTCTATCCACGCCCCGTTAAGATAGCCTTCGTCTGCATCGCTGAAGGCATTCCACGGGCAACGCTCCTTGTCGCCGCTCTTCGGCACCCGCCAACCCGCCGGACAGGGATCGAAAAGGGTTTTCAGATCGTCCTGCCAAAGCGAGGCGTTCTGCGGTTCTGTCCAGTCGCTCTGCGGGGCCGAGAAATAGAAGCCGGAGAGGTTGCGGATCGCGGAAACCCCTATCTTTACAACCGATAAACCCTGACGTTACATGCGGTACGTATCGTTTCTATACCTTATATTATCCGGCCTGTGGCTGACCGGCTGCGGTTACGACCGTTTCGGGGAGCTGCGCGAGCCGGAGCCGCCCGCGTGGACGGCCAACACCACCCTCGCCGGCGTTGAGCGGTTCTACCGCAGCGGAGGCGCCGACTTGCCGGACGGCACCATCGTCAGCGGAACGGTCACCACCTCCGATTCGGCCGGGAACTTCTACCGAATGCTGGTCATCCAGCAGGACGAAACGCCGTTGGCAGTGCTCACAGGGACTTTCGATACCTACACTGCCTATCGGCCCGGCGAGCAGGTGACCCTGCGGCTCGACGGGTTGCGCGCGGGTCTTTGGGAAGGGATGCTGGCCGTGGGCGCTCCCGAACCGGGATACCCTAAGGGAATCGATTACATCGCTTCGGACGCCTTGCTCCGGAAAATCATGGTGCGCAGCGGCATATCCGTGCCCAAGCCCGTCGATACGCTGGAGCTGACCGTGCCGGAAGTGACGCCGGAGCTCGCCGGACGGCTGGTGCGGGTGACGGGAGGCCGTTTTACGCAGGGAGGAGGACAAACATGGAGCGGCGAGCAGACCTATTCGGCGGGGCGGGGCATCTCGCTGCAAGTCTATACCAGCCCGTACGCCACTTTCGCGGACGACCTGCTGCCCGAAGGCGGGGTGACGCTGACAGGGATCGTTACGGTCTACGACGAAACGGTACAGCTCAAGATCAGCTCCACACTCGACGTGTGTCCGACGCAGTGACGCCCCCGGTCCTAACTAAATGGACAAAAAATCGCTATCTTTGCCCTATCTATGGACGACTATTTACAAGGGGTCGAATTTTTAGCCTTTACGCCCCACCTGATCTGGATGCTGCTGGTGCTGGCGGCGTTGCTGACCCTCTCGGCGCTGGTGTCGGGTTCCGAAACAGCATTTTTCTCGCTCTCGCCGGGCGACGTGCGCGAGCTCGAAGAGTTGGAGACCAAACAGTCCCGGGCGGCGGTCAAGCTGCTGGACGACAAAGACCGGCTGCTGTCCACTATCCTGATAACCAACAATCTGGTCAATATCGGGGCCATCCTGATGGCCAACTCCATTATCGACCGCATCGTCGCTTTCGGGCAGGCGACGGCGCTGGAATTTATCGTCAAGGTCATTATCGTGACCTTTGTACTGCTGCTTTTCGGCGAGATCATGCCCAAGATATTCGCGGCCTACAATACCTTGTCTTTTACCCGGCGGATGGCCCTGCCGCTGCTCTCGCTGCAACGGTTCTTCAAGCCGCTGTCGGCCATTCTGATCAAGGCGGGCGGCACCATTACCAACGCGCTGGCGAAAAAACAGGCCAACCTGTCGATGAGCGAGCTGACCGACGCCATCGAGATCGCGGAGGCCGATTCGGCCGACGACAAGAAGATGCTGACCGGCATCGTGCGCTTTGTCCGCACCGAGGTGGACCAGATCATGAAACCGCGCATCGACGTGGTGGCGCTGGAACAGGGCGCTTCGTTCGACGAGGTCAAGGAGACGGTCGTCAAGAGCGGTTTCTCGCGCATCCCGGTCTACAACGAAAACCTCGACGACATCAAGGGCGTCCTCTATGTGAAAGACCTCCTGCCTCACCTGGGCGAGGGGGACGGCTTCAGCTGGCAGCAGCTCCTGCGCCCGGCCTACTTTGTGCCCGAGCATAAGAAGATCAACGACCTGCTGGAGGATTTCCAGAAACGGAAGATCCATATCGCCGTGGTGGTGGACGAGTACGGCGGCACGCTGGGGATCGTCTCGCTGGAGGACATCCTGGAAGAGATCGTGGGCGAGATCGCCGACGAATCGGACGTCGAGGCGGCGCCGTACGAGCGGATCGACGCCAACCACTACATTTTCGAGGGGCGCACCCACCTGGGCGATTTCCTGCGCGCGCTGGAGCTGCCGGACACCTTTTTGGACTCAGTGCGCGGCGATGCCGACACGCTGGCCGGGCTGATGCTCGAAATACGCGGCGAGTTCTTCTGCGAAGGCGAAAGCGTCGATTACGACAACATCGAACTCAAGGCCATGCGTGTCGAGAACCGGCGGATCACCAAAGTGGAGGTGACCCTGATTACCGACGACACCTCCGATGGCGACGGCAGCGACAATTAAACGGCAGCTGGGCGGCGGCACCGTGTACCTGCTTCCGCTGGCGGAAATTCCGGAAGCGGAACTGCTCGCCCGCGCCTGCCTGACGGCGGATGAACGATTGCGGTACGATTCTTTTCTACCGGCTCAGGCACAACGCCGGAAAGAGTGGCTGGGCGCGCGGGTACTGGCCGCCGAGGAACTTGGCGGCCGGATCGGTTACGAGCCGTCGGGACGGCCATTGTTACTGTCGGCCGTTTCTCCGGCCGGAAAGTTGCATATCTCCATTTCACATACGACGGACTGGGCGGCGCTGATGGTCTCCTCGGGGGGGCCGTGCGGCGTGGACATCGAACTTTTAGGCCGTTCAGCGGAAAGGGCCGCAGGACGGATCGCGTCCCCGGGAGAGATCGCTGCGGCCGCCGCCGTTTTTCCTGAAAATCCGCCCCTGCTGGTCTGGTGTGCCAAAGAGGCGGCCTATAAAGCCGCCGGAAGCCCGTGTACCGATTTTCGAAACGATATCCGGTTGGAACGGGCGGCGGCACGGACTTTGATAATAGGCGTAAAAGCAGAATCGATCACACTGGAAATTTTCGCTGCGGAAACTTTATTCGGCGTCGGCGGTTCATTATAAGAAAATATTTATTCGACCTAACAATTATAAACTACTTTAAACAACTAAAAGCTATGAAAAAAATCGTTTTATCTCTGATCGCCGCCACTGCGGCCATTATGGCTGGAACCGGTACCGCTTCCGCCCAGAATTTCGACTGGGTTGAGGGTTTTAGCTGGGGTCCCAAGGCGGGGCTGAACGTCACCACCATGAGCAATGCCGACCTGAACTCGAAGGTGAGCTTCACCGCCGGTATGTTCGGCCAGGTACGTACCGCCAATTGGTTCGCCCTCTCTCTGGAAGTCCTCTATTCGCGCCAGGGCGGTATGAAAGAGCATACCGTGGCCGGCGTCGAAACCAAGAACAAGATCAAGACCGAATACCTGAACGTTCCGTTGCTGGCTAACTTCTACGTGACCCGCGGCCTGGCCCTTAAGACCGGTGTGCAGGTAGGCTTCTGCCTCGGCGCCCGCCAATTGGTCGAAACGGGCGGCATCACCACCAAACAGGGCATCGCCGGACAGTTCCATACCGCCGACGTTGCGATACCGGTGGGTATCTCTTACGACTGGGGACGTCTGGTGCTCGATGCACGGTATAACTTCGGGGTCAGCCATGCCATGAAGGAAGGCAATTCGCGCAACGGCGTATTCCAGTTTACGGCAGGTATCCGCTTCTAACGCACTTCAGACCTTATACGGAAATCCCCTGCGGCTCCCGGTTAATACCGGAAGCCGCTTTTTTGTTTCCCCGGCCGATACGGGTTCCGGAAATTTTACTTATCTTTATGGTAAACTTAATTTCCACCCGCCATGAAACCCTTACTCATTTCGACATGGCTCGTCCTGGCACTTTGCCTGTCCGCCCATGCCCAGAATCCGGAAGCAACCGCCGGAACAGGAAACCGCAGCGTCCAGATGAAACTGCGCAACGGCTCGACCGTCGCGGGGAATGTCCTTTACGTCAGTCCCGACGGCAAGATCGTAGAGTTACAGACTGCATCGGGCAACCAGCCGGTATGGTACAACGACGTCACTGCCGTCCGGCGCGACAGGGAAGGCAAGCGCTGGCGGGAGCGGCCCCATCCGTGGACTTTCCGCCAACGCTACGACCCGCAGTGGGAAGATCCCTGCCGATGGGAATTCGGCTTCTACGGCGATTACGGCTTCGGCGTAGGGGCCGACTCCAAAGACCGCTACGAGGTTGGGATCAACCTGCGTTACGGCGTGAACCAATACCTGTTCCTGGGCGTCGGCGGGGGGATCAACAGCATGCGGGATATCAATAAGGGCATGTCCAAAAAGGTCAACACGACGGGATGCGCGGTTTTCGCCGATATCCGGGGTTATTTCCGCAACCACGGGGTGCGGCCGTTCCTCGACATGCGGATCGGATACAACTTCCCGACCTCCACCTATGATGACGACAAATCCCGCATTTTCACCGATAAAGGTGTGCTCGTACGTTTTGCGGGGGGTGCCGCCGTGGTCGACCGCAGCGATATCGCCTACAGCCTCTCCGTGGGCTACCAGATGCAGTCGGTGAAACTGACGGAGCTGAACAAAAAGTCCCGCCGCACCATGTCGGGTGCATTGGCTCTCCAACTGGCGATCACCTTCCGCTGGTAAAAACCGATCTCCTAAACGCTACCGGTAACAGGGATAGAGGCGTCCGTCCCGCAAGAGGCGGCGGAGGTATTCCGGCCGCGTTTGCGGTCTTAACGCTGAATGGGTAACCCTATGGCCTTTGCTCACATGCCAGAAGATCGAACAGCCGGGTCATCGTGCCAGCGGCGTATCTGCCGCCGTCGGCCAAAACTGTTTGAGGAGGATAGCGGTGTGGCGGATAGGGTTGCGACGGCCTTCCTGCGGGTTCCATGCTTTCGTTAGTCTACAACGTTGTTCGGCGGTTTTCGCCCGGTTTCCTTACGAGGTACTGTCTGTAAATGTTCGTCGGTGTCAGGCGTTTGGGCAAAAAGAAAAGCCCTACCCGACGGGTAGGGCTTTTCCTGAGTAAACGAAAGGTTATTGAATATTTCTCACGCCCGCGTTCCAGAGGAAGAACGACCAGATGTCCGCCTGCTCCTGGATCGACTTCGACACCGGTTTTCCTGCGCCGTGCCCCGCATCCGACTCCACGCGCAGCAGGATCGGATTGTCGCAACCCGGAACCGCCGCCTGGGCCGCCTGGAGCGTCGCACCGAACTTGAACGAGTGCGCCGGCACCACCCGGTCGTCGTGGTCCGCCGTCATGATCATCGTAGGCGGATAGCATGTCCCCGGTTTGATATTATGCAGCGGCGAATACTTATATAAGTAGCCGAACTGCTCCGGATCGTCCGATGAGCCGTACTCCACGGCCCAGCCCCAGCCGATCGTGAACTTGTGGTAACGCAGCATGTCCAGCACCCCCACCATCGGGAACGTCGCGCAGTAGAGATCCGGCCGCTGCGTGAGGCACGCCCCGATCAGCAGGCCGCCATTCGAGCCGCCCGCAATCGCCAGCTTCTTCGGCGAAGTGTATTTCTCCGCGATCAGGTACTCTCCCGCCGCTATAAAGTCGTCGAACACATTCTGTTTCTTCTCCAGCATCCCGGCCCGGTGCCACGCCTCGCCGTACTCGCCGCCGCCGCGGATATTGGCCAGCGCATAGACGCCCCCTTGTTCCATCAACAGGATATTGGATGCCGAGAAGCCCGGCGTGCGGCTGATGTTGAATCCGCCGTAGGCATAGAGGTAGACCGGATTGTTCCCGTCTTTTTTCAGGCCTTTCTTGTAAACCAGGAACATCGGCACCCGCGTGCCATCCTTGGAGGTGTAGAATACCTGTTCCACCTCGAACGCCGTGACGTCGAAATTGACCTTCGTCTGCCTGTACAGGGTCGATGTCCCGTCCGCAATCGTGTAGCGATACGAAGTCGGCGGCACGTTGAAGCTGCTGAAACCGTAGAAGACCTCCTTGTCCTCCGCTTTCCCGTCGAATCCGCCCGCCGTGCCGATCCCCGGCAGCGGGATCTCCCGCACCTGGCGGCCCGTCATGTCGTACTGGTACACCCGGCTCGAAGCGTCCTTGAGGTAGCCGGCAAAAACAGCCCCGCCCGCAGTGGTCACCCATTGCAACAGGTTTTCGCTCTGCGGGATAATATCTTGCATGCCCGATGCCGGCTCCGCCTCGTTCAGGTCCACCGACACCAGCCGGAAGTTCGGCGCATTGTCATTGGTCAGCACCAATGCCCGGTCGTCCGTGCAGTCGATAATCGAATAGTCGTTGGCAAACCCCTTGAACAGCGTCTTGAACGGGGCATTCGGCAAAGCAGTGTTTTTATAAAGAATC
>JAJBVQ010000141.1 GCA_020859745.1 Rikenellaceae bacterium | reverse complement strand
CTCCCCGAACCGATCATTCCGACGCTGAGGAACATCATCCAGTAGCCCAGGAAAATAGGCAGCGTAGCCGCCGAGATCGACGGATAGCAGATCAGCAGCAAGCCAATCAGCAGCTCGATGATGCCCCCCGCCCAGAGCCAGCCCTTGCCGATCATCGCATTCGAATTGGACGCAGCCAGCGCGATGTTGATCGCCCCCGAGACCAAGATCAGGATGGCGAACGTCACCGACATCGCCACATAGCTGAGGCCCGGATAAGTGAAGATAAAGATCCCGACGATGAACACCGCGATCCCCAGGAGCAGGAGCAGCCACCAGTTTTTAACCGCGCGGCGCGAACTCTCCAAACGTGACATGAAAACATCTTGCATGATATTTGGTTTTAAGTGAATAATCGACCGGATAAAAAATCTCAATAATTATGCCATTTTGCACTATTGTCATTATAGCGTCCCCGTGCGGCATCCCCTTAGACAGCGGAGACGCAAAAAAATGTATCTTTGCGTGAAGAACCATGGAACTGCAAAGCGTAAAACAGAGATTCGGCATTATCGGCAACACCCCCGCCCTGAACCGGGCGCTGGAAGTGGCCCTGCGCGTGGCCCCCACCGATCTCAGCGTGCTGATCACCGGCGAGAGCGGCGTGGGCAAGGAGTTTTTCCCCCAGATCATCCACGCCTACAGCGCGCGCAAGCACGGGAACTACATCGCCGTGAACTGCGGCGCGATCCCGGAGGGAACCATAGACAGCGAACTGTTCGGGCACGAGAAAGGCTCCTTCACCGGGGCCACCGACAGCCGGAAAGGATATTTCGAAGTGGCCGACGGAGGAACCATCTTCCTCGATGAAGTGGGCGAGCTGCCGCTGACCACACAGGTACGGCTGCTGCGCGTGCTCCAGAGCGGCGAGTTTATCCGCGTGGGGTCGTCCAAGGCCCAGAAGACCAACGTGCGGGTGGTGGCCGCCACCAACGTCAACCTGCGGTTGGCCGTCGAAGCCGGACGGTTCCGGGAAGACCTGTACTACCGGCTAAATACGGTGCCCATCACCGTGCCGCCGTTGCGCGAACGGAAAGGGGACATACACCTGCTGTTCCGCAAATTCGCCACCGACATCGCCGCGCAGTACCCCATGCCGCCCATCAGCCTGACGCCCGACGCCCGGCTGATGCTCGAAAACTACAACTGGCCGGGCAACGTCCGGCAGCTCAAAAACGTGGCGGAGCAGATCTCGGCCGTCGAGGAGAAGCGCGAGATCGACCCCGACATCCTGATGCGCTACCTGCCGGATTACTCGGCTCCGTCCGGTGCCGTTCAGCTGATGCCGCTGCACCCTGCGAACGGGGGCGGGGAGTTCGCCAACACCACCGAACGGGACATCCTCTACAAACTGCTGTTCGATCTGCGCGGCGAAGTGTCCGAGCTGAAAGGGATGGTGGCGGAGCTGGCCGCGAACCAGCACCACGGGGCGGGACACCCGGTATCGTATTCCTCGTCCCTGCCCGTCAAGATCGGTGACCCGATCCTGCCGACGGCATTCGCCCAGCCCAGGAACGACTCCTATATAGAGACCGCGGCGGAGGAGATCCCGGCGGACGATGCCGCCGCGGAGTACAAACCGGCCCCGCAGACCAAAGAGGAGGCCCAGCGCGAAGCGATCGTACAAGCCCTGAAAAAGCACCACGGCAGACGCAAAGAGGCGGCCCGGGAGCTGTTCATCTCCGAGCGCACCCTCTACCGGAAGATCAAGGAGCTGGGAATACAACTGTCCGACACGGGCAAATAACGGCAATCGACCCAAGAATTATGAACCCATTTACATCCATACGGCGTTACGCGCTGGCCTCGGCGGCGGCGGTGCTCGTCCTGCTGGCGGCGGCGGGCTGCTCGGTGAAATACTCTTTCTCCGGGGCGTCGGTGAACTACGCCCTGAGCAAGACCGTTTCGGTCAGCTATTTCAACAATATGGCCGCCATGGTGGCGCCGATCCTCAGCCCGACCCTGACGGACGAGCTGACGCGCAAACTGGCCAGCCAAACCCGGCTGCAAGTGGTGCGCGAGGACGGCGACCTGGCGTTCTCGGGCGAGATCACGGGGTACAGCTCCGACCCGGTGGCCATTTCGGGTGACGAGTACGCCTTGCAGAACCGCCTCACCATTACCGTGAAGGTCAAATTCGTCAATAAGGCCGAACCGCAGTTCAGCTTCGAGAAGACTTTCAGCAACTACGGGGACTACAACACCAACGTGTTGCTGACGCAGGCCGAAGGGACGCTAATCCCGGAGATCGTCGAAAAGCTGGTGGACGACATTTTCAACGAAGCTTTATCCAACTGGTAATGGACTCCCCGATCGGCGCATACCTCGACGATTACACCCTGCTGGAGCAACCGGGTGCTGCGGTGCAACTCTATGAGCTGGTGCGGGCTTACCCGTGGTTCACGTTGGGGCGTTACATGCAGCTCCGGGCGCTTCGCGGCAGCGATCCGGCGGCCTACGGGCGGGCGTGGCGGCGGGCGGACGTCCGGCTTTTCGCGCACCCCTTTCCCCGGCTGCTGCTGGACGAGGTTTCGCCGGAAAATACGGAGGCCGGGGCGGCTTATATCATGCCGGGGCCGCAGTACACGGATGCCGCATACGGATCGCGGCCCGATACGGTGAGTGTGATCGACGAGTTCCTCAGCCATGCGAACGGCGCGGAGCGGATCGTACCGCCGCCTGCGGATGCGGGCTACACGCAGGAGGATATCTCCGCCGAATCGGTGACCGAGGACGGCGGGATCGCCACCGAAACGCTGGCCGGCATCGCGCACCCCTTTCCCCGGCTGCTGCTGGACGAGGTTTCGCCGGAAAATACGGAGGCCGGGGCGGCTTATATCATGCCGGGGCCGCAGTACACGGATGCCGCATACGGATCGCGGCCCGATACGGTGAGTGTGATCGACGAGTTCCTCAGCCATGCGAACGGCGCGGAGCGGATCGTACCGCCGCCTGCGGATGCGGGCTACACGCAGGAGGATATCTCCGCCGAATCGGTGACCGAGGACGGCGGGATCGCCACCGAAACGCTGGCCGGCATCTACCTGGCGCAGGGCCTGCCCGACCGGGCGGTCGAAATTTATTACCAATTAAGTTTGAAATATCCGGAAAAAAGCGCTTACTTTGCAAACCTGATTGCCGATGTGCAGGCGCGCACCGGCGAGCGGTAATACCCGAGATTACACACACATACACATAGAGACACCACTATCATGTACGTTTTTTTCATTGTCCTGATCATTATCGCCAGCTTCCTGATTATCCTCACGGTGTTGGCGCAAAACCCCAAGAGCGGGATGGCCGCCAACTTCGGCGCTTCGAACCAGGTGATGGGGGTACGCCAGACGGCCGACTTCCTCGAAAAGTTGACGTGGGGCCTGGCGATCGCGATCGTGGCGCTGAGCCTGGCGGCTACGATGGCCATGCCGCGCGCAGATATCACCAAGAGCAACGATGCGCTCCAGCAGGCTATCGAAAACCAGACGGACGGCATCCAGAACTTCCAGTTGCAAAACACGGGGACGACCACCACGACGGAGGAGGCTCCGGCGGAGACCCCGGCGCAGTAGTCTTTCAGGACATTACGCAACGCAATATTTATCCCTTTCCACCCGGCGTGGAAAGGGATTTTTCGTATCGTGCCGGACGGGCCGGTTTTCCGGGCTTCGGAAAAGTATTATCTTTGAAAAGATATGGCAAAGCAAAGTTTCAAAGAGGTCCAGCAGCAGGCTCGGCAGATCATGGCCGCGCTGGAGGGCGGAATGTACGCGCCGCTCTACCTGCTGATGGGGGAAGAGGGTTTCTATACGGACAAAATATCGGGATACATCGCCGCCCACGCTTTGGGCGAAGCGGAGCGGGAGTTCAACCAGACGGTCGTGTACGGGAAGGATACCGACGGGCCGGCGGTGGTCTCCTTGTGCCGGAGGTACCCCATGATGAGCCGGCGGCAGGTGGTGATCGTGCGGGAAGCCCAGTCGCTCCGAAATTTCGACGCTTTGGGTATCTACGCCGGGCAACCGCTGGCCAGCACGGTGCTGGTGATCTGCTACAAAGGGAAAAGCCTTGAAAAACGCTCGGCGGTGTACAAGCAGCTCACGGGGTGCAAAGGGGCGGTGACGCTGGAAGCGTCCGCGCCGAGGGACTACGAGATGGAGGGTTGGATACGCGAGCTGTTCGCCTCGAAGGGCTGCAAGATCGAACCCAAAGCGATCCTGATGATCGCGGATCACCTGGGAACGGAGCTGCAAAAGATCGACAACGAGGTCGAGAAGCTGTTCACCAGGCTGCCGGAGGGAACCCGCGAGATCACGGCGGCCCATATCGAGCAGAATATCGGCATCAGCAAGGATTTCAACAATTTCGAGCTGACCCGGGCCCTCTCGGAGCGGGATATGGCGCGCGCGCTGATGATCGCGGACCATTTCGCGGCGAACCCGAAGGATAACCCGATCACGGTGACGCTGGCGACGCTGTTCAACCATTTCCAGCGCATCGTGACGTTGGGCATCGCCAAATGGGAGAACCAGAAGCAGGGGCGCCCGGCTATGACGGGCCTCTCGGATATCGAGATCGCGAAGCTGTTGAAGTTGCCGGCTCCGTTTTTCGCCCGCGAGTATATCGGGGCCTCGGCGAATTACCCGAATACCAAGGTGTTCACGATACTGGGCTGGCTGCGTGAGTACGATATGAAGTCAAAAGGGATGAATGCGGGCTCGGCCGAGCACGGTGATTTGCTCCGCGAACTGATCCTCCGAATCGCGATGCTCTGATAACGGTTCGTTTAATCACTACCCGTATGGAACTGTCCCTATGTTGACCTTCGGTCTTCCTCCTCGGCGCTCGGCAGTGTACAAGCAAGCTTGCACTGCACTCGCCGGCAGCATCGGTTAAAAGAAAGGGACCCAAAGAACTTTTGAGATAGCTACGCTACTCCTTTGGCTCCGCATTCACCCGCTTTGGGTCGCATAGGCCGGAGCCAGCGTGGCCCAACAAGCGTAGCGCGGTTGCAGGCCTACGCCGGGGGTGGCTCCGGCCTGCGCGGCTCGCTGAGCTCGCCGCCGAAACGAGTAGTAACAACCGGGAAAACCTCAACGGAGCTTCTTTGTTCACAAAAAGAACAGTACCCTCCAGGGGTAGAGATAAAAACGAACGGTTAACGAATCATTTGGTGATTCGTGAGGAGAACGGGTGGGCCAGATTTTTCCAGCCCGTCAGCGTCGCCTGCACCCGCCCCACGCGGATCGGCGTCTCCAGATAGACCGGGATACGGTTCAGGTCATCCGAAATCCAGATAAAGAAATCCGTACCCTCCTCGAACGACTCCGCGTCGCCCGGCGCCAGTTGGCACGTGAACTTCAGGCAGCGTACCGGCCCCGTCGCCGGCGCGTCGATAATCTCGCGCCCCAGGAACCGGTACTCGATCGTCCGGATCGTGTCCACCATCACCAGGTTCAGCCGCCCCTTCTGCCCCGCCTTCATCGTGGCGATCGACGGCAGGCTGCGCAGGTTGAAAAAGTGCGCCACCGGGTCGAAATCCGCCCCCTCAATCGGCATCGTCCGCCCCCGCTCATAGCCCTTCTTGAGGTTCTTGCCGAACGTGTAGACCATTCCCGATTTCCAGTTGAACGTCAGGCGGCTGCGGTACCGGTAGCTCCCCTCCTTGATCTCCGAGGTGGCCAGCAGCGGGCGCAGCGTGGACTGCTCCAGCCACGTCTCGTACACGTCGTCCATCTTGAAGAAAACCGAATAGAACGGCCGCGTCAGGCCGTGCGCCCAGATGCGGTAACACGGGATGCCCTCAAGCTTGTCGGTCGAGGTCTTGAATGTGATCGTCGCCACATCCGTGGTCAAAATGGCTGCGCTGTAGCTGGCCGTATAGGTAAGCTCCTCGCCCGGGCGGAACGACAGCGCCTGCGGGGCCTGTCCCCGGGCCCGCGTCCCGGCGGCGCAGAGCAGCAGGCCGGCGGCGAGAAACAGAATGATCGTGTGCTTTTTCATAGTAAAGACAAATATAATCTGTTTTTCACTGCATGCAACCTGCGTGCCTTATTTTTCCGCTCGCGGCCCCGCGGCCGGAAATGGCACGAAAACATTATATTTGCATAAGATGAGAGTCGTTGCGGCGCACGATTTTCATCCGCTCAGTATAAACCATGGACAGCATACTCGACAGACCGATACAGTACCTCCCCGGGATCGGGGAGAAGCGGGCCGAACTGCTCGCTTCCGAGATCGGCGTGGAGACCTTCGGCGACATGCTGATGCACATCCCGTTCCGGTATGTCGACCGCTCGAAAGTCTACAAGATCGCCGAAATAGGCGAAGAGCTGTCCACGCAGTATGTGCAAGTACGCGCGCGTGTGCGGGACAAAGGGATCGTCGGGCACGGGGCCAAGGCGCGGCTGGCGCTGGTGGTGGCCGACGACACCGGCGAGATGGACGTGGTGTGGTTCCGCGGGGCGCGGTTCGTGATGAAAAAACTCGAAGTGGGGCGGGAGTATATCTTTTTCGGGCGGCCCACCCTGTTCAACGGCTTCCCGAACATGGCCCATCCGGAATTCGAGCCGCCCATCGTCGTCGAGGGACAGGAACCCGTCGGGATGCAGGGCATCTACAGCACCACCGAGCGGCTCTCCTCCATCGGGTTGGGCACCAAGGCGATCTACAATACCATGCGGACGCTGTGGGCGGCCGTTAAGGACTATATCCCGGAGACCCTGCCCGCGTATCTGTTGGAACAGGAGCGGCTGGTGAGCCGCGTGCAGGCGTTGCACGACATCCATTTTCCCCCGTCCGCCGAGGCGCTCAACGCCGCGATCCGCCGGCTCAAGTTCGAAGAGCTGTTCGTGATCCAGCTCCAACTGCTGGGGCAGCGCAAAGTGAGGACCGAGAAGACGCAGGGCTACCTGATGCCCAAGGTCGGGGGCTATTTCAATATGTTCTACCGCGAGAAGCTGCCCTTCGCCCTGACGGGGGCGCAGCAGCGGGTGGTCAAGGAGATCCGGGGCGACATGGTCAGCGGCCACCAGATGAACCGCCTGATGCAGGGCGACGTGGGGAGCGGGAAGACCATTGTGGCCTTGTTGTGCGTGTTGATCGCCGCCGACAACGGGTTCCAGAGCGCGATCATGGCGCCAACAGAGATATTGGCGACCCAGCATTACCGCTCCATCATGGAGCTGGTGGAAACCACCGGCCTGCGGGTCGAGCTGCTGACCGGGAGCACGCGCAAGAAGAAGCGGGAGGAGATCGCCGAGGGGTTGTTGTCCGGGGAGATCGACCTGTTAATAGGGACGCATGCCTTGATCGAGGACGCGGTGCGGTTCGCGCGGCTGGGATTCGTGGTGATCGACGAGCAGCACCGCTTCGGGGTGATGCAGCGGGCCAAGCTGCGGCTCAAAAGCCAGGGGCTGCCGCCGCACGTGCTGGTGATGACCGCCACGCCGATCCCGCGGACGCTGGCGATGACCTTGTACGGCGACCTCGACGTGTCGGTGATCGACGAACTGCCGCCGGGACGCAAACCGATACACACCTCTTATGCCAAAGAGTCGCACCGCCTCAGGCTGTTCGGTTTCCTGCGCGAGCAGATTGCGCAGGGGCGGCAGGTCTATATCGTCTATCCGTTGATCCAGGAGTCCGAAAAGATGGACGTGGCCAACCTCGAAGCGGGGGCCGAGGTGATTGCGCGCGAGTTTCCGCCGCCCGACTACACGAGCGTGGTGGTACACGGCAAGATGCCCGCCAAACTCAAGGATTACGGCATGGAGCTTTTCAAGGAGGGCAAAGCGCAGATACTGATCTCCACGACGGTGATCGAGGTGGGGGTGAATGTGCCGAACGCCACGGTGATGGTGATCGAGAGCGCCGAGCGGTTCGGGCTGTCGCAGCTCCACCAGCTGCGCGGGCGCGTGGGGCGGGGCGGCGACCAGTCGTACTGCATCCTGATGACGGGCGACAAGATGACTACCGAGGCGCGCCACCGGATGGAGGCGATGGTCTCGACCACGGACGGGTTCCGGCTTTCGGAACTGGACTTGCAGCTGCGCGGGGCGGGGGATATCGACGGCACGGCGCAGAGCGGGCAGGGGATCGAGATCAAAGTTTCGAACCTGGCTAAGGACGGGGATATATTGGAATATGCGCGGAGTGTGGCGGAGCGCATTTTGGCGGCCGATCCCGGCTTGCAGGGGGCTGAGAACGTACTGCTGGTGGCGGCCCTCGAAAAACTGAACCGTAAGAAGAAAGTCGCGGTCGATCTGAGCCAGATCAGTTAACGCGCGGAAAAAACAGGGTTGTGTCTCCGAAATAAGCGGGGTCCGGATTTCCGGGCCCCGCTTATTTGTTTTAGGCGATAATATACTGACAGTCAGTCAGATGGTTGTCTTTTTGTCAGTTTAAAATATACAGATAGGCCTTTATCGTTTATTAG
>JAJBVQ010000186.1 GCA_020859745.1 Rikenellaceae bacterium | reverse complement strand
GTGGTGATCGAGGGCGGCCTCACGGGGGGCGAGGAGGTCATCACCGACGGCTACCAGAAAGTGAGTGAAGGAACGAATGTCGAAGCGTTATGAAAAGGATCGGATTCATAGAGTCGTCCATGCGCTACCACAAGATCATGCTGCTGATCGTGGGGCTGTTGGTCGCGCTGGGGATATACGGGCTTTTTATGATGCCCAAGCAGGAGTTCCCGCCGTTCACCATCCGGCAGGGGCTGGTGGTCGGGGTTTATCCCGGCGCCACCTCCGCCGAGGTCGAAGAGCAGCTGGCCAAGCCGCTGGAACGGTTCCTGTTCACCTACAAAGAGATCAACAAGGCTAAGACCTATACCCTGTCGCAGGACGGCATCGTCTATGTGATGGTGGAACTGAACGACGACGTACATAACAAGGACGAGGTGTGGTCGAAGATCAAGCACGGCGTGTCGGGCTTCAAGATGCAACTGCCGTCGGGGGTGCTGGCGGTAGTGGTCAACGACGATTTCGGGGACACCTCGGCGCTGCTGGTCTCGTTGCAGTCGGAGCACAAGACCTACCGCGAGCTGGAAAATTATTTGGACGATCTCGAGGGGCGGCTGCGGCGCATCGAGTCAGTGTCGAACCTGAGGCGGTACGGTTTGCAGAAGGAGCAGATCACGGTTTATTTCGATCCGGACAAGCTGGCGGTCTACGGGCTGGACCAGCGGGCGCTGATGATGCGGCTTTTCGCCGAGGGGTTCACCACCGCGGGCGGCTCGGTGGAGACCGCCGGGCAGGAGCTGCCGATCCACTTTACCCCCACTTATGACTCGGAGTACGAGATCGCGGAGCAGATCGTCTATTCCGATCCGGCGGGGAATGTGATCCGGCTGGGGGATGTGGCGCGCATCGTGCGCGAGTACGACGATCCGGACAGTTACGTGACCAACAACGGCCGCAAAGCGGTGATCCTCTCGATGGAGATGCGCGAGGGGAACAATATCGTGCAGTACGGCAGGGAGGTGGACGAAGTGCTGGCGGCGTTCGAGGCGGGGCTGCCGGACGACGTGCAGGTGGAGCGCATCGCCGACCAGCCGAAGGTGGTGGACGACTCGGTGACCTCTTTCGTGCGCGACCTGATGGTCTCCATCGTGGTGGTGATCCTGGTGATGATGGTGCTCTTCCCGTTCCGCTCGGCCATCGTGGCGGCCACCTCGATCCCGATCAGCATCTTCATCTCGATCGGTATCATGTATATCACCGGCATTCCGCTGAACACGGTGACGCTGGCGGCGCTGATCGTGGTGCTGGGGATGATCGTGGACAACTCGATCATCGTGGTGGACGCCTACCTCGAAAACCTGGACAAGGGGATGTCACGCTGGTACGCGGCCATCGCGAGCGCGAAGAACTATTTCGGCTCGATCTTCCTGGCGACGCTCTGCATCTGCGTCATCTTCTTCCCGCTGCTGGTGACCATGAGCGGCCAGTTCCTCGACTTCCTGAAAGACTTCCCGTGGACCATCACCATCTCGCTGATGACCTCGCTGGTACTGGCCATGATCTTTATTCCCTACCTGGAATATATCCTGATCAAGAAAGGGTTGAAACAGCGTAAACCCGAACGGGAGGGGAAAAAACAGCGGGGCACGATGCTGGACGCCGTGCAGCGGTGGTACGGCCATGCGCTGGACTGGACCTTCCGCTGGCCGAAACTGACCATTTTCGGCGGGGTGCTGACCGTGGCGCTGGCCGGGTTTATCATGCTCGGGCTGAAAGTGCGGATGATGCCTTTCGCCGACCGCGACCAGTTCGCCGTCGAGATCTTCCTGCCGCAGGGCGCCGCGCTGGAACGCACCGAAGCCGTGGCCGACAGCGTTTACAGCGTGCTGGCGGCGGACGGGCGGGTCAAATCGGTGACCCAGTTCATCGGTGCCGCTTCGCCGCGGTTCCAGGCCACCTACGCGCCGAACCTGCCTTCGAAACATTACGCGCAGTTCATCGTCAACACGCAGTCGGTCGAGGCGACTCGGCAGCTGCTGGACGAATACGCCAACGGGTGGGCCGACCGTTTTCCGGACGCTTACGTGAAGTTCAAGCAGCTCGATTACCAGAACCTGACCACGCCGATCGAGGTGCGGTTCCGGGGCGACGACATCGACGCGCTGAAACGGGCGGCGGACACGCTGATGGCGGGCATGCGGCGGATGGAGGAACTGGTGTGGGTGCACACCAATTACGAGGAGCCGCTCGCGGGGGTGGAGGTGCGGCTCGACCCGGTGGAATCGGCCCGGCTCGGCATCAACCGGATGACGGCCCAGACCGAACTGGCGGCTTGTTACTCGGGGTTCCCGGCCGGGACGCTCTGGGAGGGCGACTATTCGCTCTCGGTGGTGCTGAAGGCCGACGGCGCGGAGGATAGCTCTTTCCTCGACCGGATCGGCGACCAGTATATCGCCACCGCCATTCCGGGGGTGTCGGTGCCGTTGAGGCAGGTGGCCACGGTGGAACCGGTGTGGAACGAAGGGCAGATCGTGCGGCGCAACGGGGTGCGGACTTTAAGTGTGATGGCCGACGTGCGGCGCGGGCATAACGAAGGGGAGGCGTTCAAGAAGGTGGCGAAGATGGTGCAAGGGCAGGCTTTGCCGGAGGGGGTGGAGTACGAGTACGGGGGTGCTGTGAAGAACGACGCCGAGATCACGGGACCGATCATCAGCGGGGTGACGGCGGCGGCGTTCATTATCTTCCTGTTCCTGCTGGTCAACTTCAAGAAGGTCAGCATTTCGCTGGTGGCCCTGGTCTCCATTTCGCTCTGCCTGCTGGGAGCCGCGCTAGGGCTGTGGCTCACACGCACCGAATTCGGGCTGACCTGTGTGCTGGGGCTGATCAGCCTGATGGGGATCATCGTGCGCAACGCGATCATCATGTTCCAGCACGCCGAGGATTTGCGGCTCAAGAAGCACATGCCGGCGCGCGAGGCGGCCTACGATGCCGGGAAGCGGCGCATGCTGCCCATTTTCCTGACCTCGGCCACCACGGCGGTGGGCGTGGTGCCGATGATCATCAGCCAGAGTTCGCTCTGGACTCCGATGGGGATCGTGATCTGCTTCGGCACCGTGGTGTCGATGATGCTGGTGGTGACGGTGCTGCCGGTGACCTACTGGAAGATTTTCGGAAACGTCAAGCTCAAAAACAAACCTTATGAAGCGTAACCTCACCCTCCTGGCCGCCCTTGTCCTTTGCTCGACCGCCTCGGCGCAGACCTATACGCTGGAGCAGTGCCGGACGATGGCCTTGGAGAACAACAATAAGATGAAGAACAGCCGGTTGGACGTCGATATTGCCGGGCAGACCCGCCGGGAGGCGTTCACCAACTTTTTCCCGAATATCAGCGCGGCGGGCATGGCTTTCGACGCTAGCCACGACATGCTGCGGCTCTCCGTACCGCTGGAGCTGCCTATACCGGGCCTGACCCTGCCGCCGCTCTCGATGGGGATGATGAAGCACGGCCTGATGGGTGGCGTGACGGCCCTCCAGCCGCTCTTCGCCGGGCGGCAGGTGGCCGCGGGCAACAGGCTGGCGCGCATCGGCGAGGAGGCGGGCGGCCTGAAACTGAAAGTGTCGGAGCGGGAGGTGAACGAGACGGTCGAAAAATATTTCTGGCAGATCGTGGCCCTGCGCGGCAAGCTGGAGACGCTGGATGCGGTGGACCGGCAGCTGGAACAGATCCGCCGAGATGTGGAAATGGCGGTCAAGGCGGGCATTTCGACGCGGAACGACCTGCTGCGGGTCGAGCTTAAGCAGCAGGAGACCGAGAGCAGCCGCCTGAAAGTCGAGAACGGGATCAACGTGACCCGCTTGCTGTTGGCCCAATATGTCGGCATGCCGCTGGAGGAGCCGTTCGACATCGAGACGGAAGCGTTCGGCACGCCGGATGCGCCGGAAAGCTGGTACACCGATGCTGCGGCGGCAGCGAAACTGCGCCCGGAGGCGCGGCTGCTGGATAAGAATGTCGAGGCGTCGAAACAGCAGATCCGGATGACGCGCGGCAGGAACATGCCGACCGTGGGCGTGGGAGCCGGCTATCTGTATCATGACCTGTCGGGTCAGGACAACGATTTCGGGATGGTGTTCGCCAGCGTTTCGGTGCCCATCACGGGCTGGTGGGGCGGCTCGCACGCCGTCAGGCGCGAACAGCTCAAACGCCGGCAGGCCGAGAATGACCGCCGGCAGGCGGTGGAGATGATGCAGGTCGAGATCACCCAATGCTGGAACGAGTTGCAGGAGGCCTACAAGCAGATCCTGTTGGCGCGAAAGACGATCACTTCGGCGACGGAGAACCTGCGGCTGAACGAGGATTATTTCAGGGCGGGGACGGTGTCGCTGACCGATCTGCTGGATGCGCAGACGTTGTTGCAGCAGGGCCGCGACCTGCTGACCGATGCCAGCGCGGATTACCGGGTAAAGCTGGCGAAATACCTTCTGGTGACGGGGCGGTAGGCGTCTGACGGGTATGAAAACGGCCTCTCGATTGAAAGGCCGTTTTTCGTTTGTTAGCCCGGCGGCTTGCGCCTGATGCCGCGAACCGTCCGCAACAGCGCCGGAAAACGGTTCAGGACGAAAAGGAACAGCTCCAATCCGGCTTACTCTTTCCGGAAGCGGTCGCCCGACGGTTTCCTGTGCTCGTGGCTGCGGCGGGCGGACTCCCGCTTCTGCCATTCGGTGTACTGCTCCGCGGTCAGCACCTTTTTCAGTCGGGCATTCCGGGCAGCCAGCTCTTCGTCCGAAGGCTCGTTGAGGCCATAGTCCTGCATGCCGTCCCGGGGTTCGGGGACTTGTTGGCGTTCCGGGGAACGGTTTCCCGGTCTCGGGCCTTCGTCGAACCGGTTTCTGTCATCGTTTCCGAATCCGCCCGCCGGAGGTGTCGGCCGGGTCTCTTCCGTCGGGGTTTCCGAACGGGCGTCGAGCCATTTCAGGTTCAGCTTATAAACTTTTTTGTACTGTTTGTCGGTCAGCGCCAGCGACCGCTGCATTTCGTCGGTCATTCGGCGGGCGGCCTCTTTGTTGTCGGGCCGCACGGTTTGTTGCCTGGGGAATCCTTCGCCAGGGAAGGGGGGCATGCCGCCTCCGAAGTCACCGCCGAAATCCCCGCCGGGCTGCGCCCCGGCCAGCTGTGCGCCGAGCGCGAATACGGCGGCCACGGCCCACCGGGTGATCTGTCTTGTTTTCATAGCTTTTACGTGTTAGTGGTTAACAGGCGTAAAAGTAGCGCCGGTGCCGGGCGGGAGAGAATAAAATAGACGAAACGGCCCTTTTCCCCGCCCGAAAGGCCGGAAACGCCGCCGAACCGGTTTTAGTGTCCGGCCGTTTTGGAGAATACATTGATAATGAGCACTCCACCCACGATCATCAGCATGCCGATAATGGCCGGCAGGTCGAGCCGTTGCTTGAAGGCGAGCCACCCGATCAGGGCGATAAAGACGATGCCCACGCCCGACCAGATGGCATAGGCGATGCCCACCGGAATAGTCCGCAGGGCGAGGCTCAGGCAGTAGAATGCCGCGCCGTAGCCGATAACGGTCAGGATGCTCGGCACGGGGCGGGTGAACTGCTCGGTCATTTTGAGGGTCGTGGTGGCGCCGATCTCGAAGAGGATCGCGGCCAGCAGGAAAAGGTAGGCTTTCATCGGGGACGGAATCGTTACCGGGTAAAGATAGCGATTTTAAAGCCCGGCCCATTCCTTCCGGTTCCTGAAAATTTCCCGCCGTCCCGGTACGGAAATTGAATAACAGACCCGATTATTGGCTATTTTTGGGCCTTCGAAAAATCGGTACGCTATGAAGAAAAGCCTGATCGCCCTGGCTTTCGGCACGCTGGGACTCGGCATCGCCGAATTCGTGATGATGGGCATCCTGCCCGACGTGGCCGCCGAAATGAAGGTCAGCATCGCCACGGCGGGCCACCTGATCTCGGCCTATGCCATCGGGGTCTGCGTCGGCGCGCCGCCGCGGGTGCTGGCCCGGAAATATACGCTCAAGCATATTTTGGTGGTGCTGGTGTCGGGGTTTATGGACGGGAATATTTTCGCCCGCCTCGCCCCGCACTTCTTGACGCTGCTCGCGGCCCGGTTTATCTCCGGGTTGCCGCACGGGGCCTATTTCGGCGTCGGGTCGATCGTCGCCTCGAAACTGGCCGACCCGGGGAAGGGTTCCACCGCCGTGTCGATCATGTTCGCCGGAATGACGGTCGCCAACCTGTTCGGCGTGCCGCTGGGGACTTGGCTCAGCAACGCCGTCTCGTGGCGTGTGCCGTTCCTGCTGGTCGGCGCGTGGGGCGTGGCGACCCTGTTCTGCATCCGGCGGTGGGTACCCCGGGTCGAAGGGCTGCCCGACACCGGTTTCAAAGGGCAGTTCCGGTTCCTGAAGCACCTCGCGCCGTGGCTCATCATCGGAGCGACGATGTTCGGCAACGGGAGCGTATTCTGTTGGTACAGTTATATCAACCCGCTGCTGACCCACGTGTCGGGTTTCCGGCCGGAGAGCGTTTCGCTACTGATGATCCTCGCCGGGGCGGGGATGGTAGTTGGAAACCTGGCGGGGGGCAAGCTGTCGGACATCTATATGCCGGGCCGCGTGGCGATGGTCACGCAGGGGTGTATCTTCGCGGTCCTGCTTTCGATCTTCTTTTTCTCCGGGACCGGATGGCTGTCTGTCCTGCTGATGTGCTGCTGCACGGCGGGCCTGTTCGCCGTCTCCAGCCCGCAGCAGATCCTGTTGATCCGCTACTCGCCCGGCGGCGAGATGCTGGGCGCGGCCAGCGCGCAGGTGGCTTTCAACCTGGGCAATGCGCTGGGGGCGTATGTCGGAGGCCTGCCGCTGCGCGCAGGGCTGGGTTACCAGTATCCGGCCCTGGTCGCGGCCCCGGTCGCGTTGGTCGGCTTCTCGCTGCTGCTGGTCTTCTACCGGCGGTACGAGCGTCATGCGGCGCATCCCGACCGAGCTTAGTGGGTCAGGATCTTCAGCCCGTTACCGGTCATCACGAAGGTGTGTTCCCACTGTGCCGACGGCAGTCCGTCGCGGGTGCGCACCGTCCAGTCGTCACGCTCGTCCACCGTCACGCGCCAGTCGCCCATATTGATCATCGGCTCGATGGTGAAAACCATGCCGGGAACCAGCAGCATCCCGGTTCCCCGGTGCCCGTAGTGGGCCACTTCCGGCTCTTCGTGGAATTCCAGCCCGACGCCGTGCCCGCACAGGTCGCGCACCACGGAGTAGCCGTTCTTTTCGGCGTGCCGCTGAATCGCGGCTCCGATGTCCCCGACGAATCCGTATGGTTTGGCGGCTTTGGCCCCGATGCGCAGGCACTCTTCCGTCACCTCGACCAACCGCCGCTTTTCCGCCGGGACGTCTCCGATCAGGAACATCCGCGACGCCTCCGAGTAGTAGCCGTTCAGGATGGTGGAGACGTCCACGTTGACGATATCCCCCTCTCGGAGGAGGACTTTTTCGTCGGGAATGCCGTGGCACACCACTTCGTTGACGGAGGTGCAGACGCTTTTCGGGAATCCTTCGTAATTCAACGGCGCGGGCACGGCTCCGTGCGAGACGGTGTAGTCGTACACGAGGCGGTCGATCTCGGCCGTACTCATTCCCGGCCGGATCGAATTTTCGACCAGGTCGAGCACGCCGGTATTGACGATCCCGCTGAGCCGGATACCTTCGATCTGTTCCGGGGTTTTGATGAGTTTGCGCGGGGGAACTTCATGGCCCCGCTGGCGGTACCAGTCGATCTTACGCTCCACGTCGTCGGCGAGAGGGGACGGTGCGGGGGCGCTGTTATATCGGAATTTTATTTTAGGCATAGCGCGAAGGTACGAAAATTCGCCTTCGGCTGTCCCGTGCGTAAGAAGGGTCTAAAACGGCAGGTCGTCGGCGTCTTTGGGCAGTTGCGGAGCTGCGCCGGCCTGCGTTCCTTGTTGTGCGGGCTGTGCCGCCGCCAGGGTTTGCGGTTGCGGGCGCTGGTCGCCGTAGTGGCCTTCGTTCCGCCGCTGTCCTCCGAGTAACCGGATTTCGTCAGCCAGTATCTCGATGGCGTACCGTTTGTTTCCGGTGGCTTCCTCGGTCCACTCGCGGGAGCGAATCTTCCCTTCGACATAAACCTGGCTCCCTTTATGGATATATTTTTCGGCGAAGTCGGCCTGCCCACGCCACAGCACGACGGTATGCCATTCGGTGTGCTCACGTTTCTCGCCGGTGGAGGCGTTGTAAATGCGCTCGGTGGTGGCGATCCGCAACCGGGCCATCTTTACGCCGGTCTCCAAGGCCCGGACTTCAGGCTCGGCCCCTACGTTCCCTATCAGAATAACTTTATTAATCATTTCGCTTGTTTTTTGTGATATCTTATTGTGAATACCGGTCTTCCAAGATACTCAATTATTCGGCAATTTTCGATACTCTCCCGAAAAAATTGTATCTTAGCGCAAATTAGCATTTTAACCGGTCGTTTTATTACTGCCCTTGGAGGGTACTGTTCTCTTTGTGAACAAA
>JAJBVQ010000034.1 GCA_020859745.1 Rikenellaceae bacterium | reverse complement strand
CCACCAAGACCAACTTCAGGAAACTCATAACCAAACGGGTGAGCACCTCGCGGTCAGTCGCGCCGAATACCTTTCTCACGGCCACCTCCTGCGCACGCTGACGCATGAAATAAGTGGACATAGCCAGCATACCCAAAGCAGAGATCAGGATCGCCAGCAGCGACAGCGAAGTGATGATCTCCGCCATCCGCTTCTGTGTGGAATACTGTTGCTGGATCGCATCGTCCATAAAGACCGACTCGACCGGAGTGCCGCCGTTATACTTCACATATTCCTCCCGCACCCGGTCGGCCACAGCGAACTGATCCTGTCCCGACACCTGCACCAACACATCCCACGGCCACTCGTTCGCCCCCATCACCCGCACCATCACCGAACCGATCGGTTTTTCCATATTGTCGATATGGTAATCCTCCAATATCCCGGCAACTTTGTAATCGTTATTCCAGATTTTGAATACCGGGGCATCGTCCGTCAGCTCCAGGTCGTTCCACGCCACGCTGTTCAGCCACACCGCATTCCGGTCGTCCACGCCCGTGCGTTTCAGGACTTTGAAATTCATCATCCCGTAAGAGACGCTGTCCAGCCCGATCACCTGGAAACTCATGTTCTTACCCTTCCAGTCGAACGAGTTGTTGTTCGAACCCGTCACCGGATTCCCCTGCGCAAAACCCACTTTTTCGACTCCCGGAACAGCCATCAGGACATTACGCAAGCCATCGGTCGAGCCGTTCCGCCCCGGCGCATAATCCATCACCAAGATATTATCGTGGTCGAACCCCAAGTCCGAATTGCACATAAAGTCGAGCTGGCGGACGATCGTGATCGTAGCCCCCAACAATACGATCGTGATACAGTACTGGAACGCGATCAGCACCTTGCTGTACACCATCTTCGTCTGCCGCCGGAACGTTCCCCGCACCACGTCGATCGGCTTGAAACGCGTCAAAACATAGGCCGGAACCAGTCCCGAAATAACCCCGATCACCGCGACTCCCCCCAAAGCCAGCAGGATATGCTCCGCCGTGAAACTGTTTGCGACTGAAATCTTGGTCCACATCACCTGCTGGAACCACGGTTCCGCTAATGCGGCCAGAAGTACGGCGATACAGAGCGACACGAAACAGATGATCAGCGATTCGAGTATGAAACCGGCGAACAGGCTTCCCTTAGAGCCGCCCAGCAACCGTCGCGTGGCCGCCTCCTGCGCCCGGAAGCCGCTTTGAGCCACCGACAGGTTGATATAGTTGATCACCGCGAACAACAGGATCAGCAATGCCGTGACACTCAGCACCAACAGGAAACTTTTACTGTTGGCCCGCATATGATTGCCGGGC
This sequence comes from Rikenellaceae bacterium, assembly GCA_020859745.1. GTDB lineage: Bacteria > Bacteroidota > Bacteroidia > Bacteroidales > Rikenellaceae > Rikenella. Next base: position 7,249 of record JAJBVQ010000034.1, on the reverse strand, counting down.
CTTTCCGTGAAATAGACCTCCGATACCGGTTCGGCGATCAGCTCTTTGACCCGTTCGTCTTTGAACAGCCAGAAAAAGGTCGTCAGGTAGTCCCGCATCTCCCCGACCTTTTCCTGCGTGAATTTCACGCTTGGCTTGGTCATTATATACATATCGAAGCTGCAATTACCGTAGTTGGTCAGAATGTCGTTCCCCCAGTATTCCGTCACATTCTCAAAAGGCAGGATCACCTCCGCCGCCTTAAAATGGGTATCTTTCAGATCCCGGTAGACTCCCGTCACGATCCGCTCCTTGTCGTTGACCCGGATCGTCTTGCCCAGGGCCGGTTCGCTGCCGAACCACGTGCGTGCACAGGCCTCACTGATAATCACATCGTTGCGCGTGCGCATGGCATGCTCCGGCGAACCTTCGACCCAAGGCAGGTCAAACATCGTCACGAATGACGAATCGGCCAGCAGGACCAGCCCCAGTTTGCTCTCGCGCGTCCCGTCCGTAATGCTCCAATTCATATCCTTGATCCGCATCGTGGCCTCGATCTCCGGAAAGCGGTTTTTCAGGTCAGCCGCGACCGGACAGGAAAAATTGCTGTTCTGTTCGTTCCTGAGCCAAAAGACCCGCTCTTTGTTCGATTGCGAATCGTTCACCGACATCTCGTCCTGGACATAAAGCCCCATCAGGATCACGAAAGTCAGCGACACGGCGAAACCGAAAATATTGATCGCCGTGAATAATTTGTTGCGTTTCAGGAAATTCCAGAAAGATTTCAGTTGAAAAGAGTTACCCATCGTATTTACCTGTGCTGGTTAGATATTTATTTTCTTGCCGAAATTATGCCAAAGAACATAATAATATAAATATCAGTTATTTACATTTCAGACAATTCGACAAAGTGTCTATTTTTTAGACATCCGGCGTCCAAAACTTAGACACTAAAACATGGACTAAACTCCTGATTTTCTGTCAGATAATTTGTGGCATAATAGATATGCGCCCCCGAAACGGTGCGGTAGAGTTCCGACGCTTCGTGCCGCAGTCGGCGCACCGGACGGCCATTGCAATAGACGGTCACGTCGATCCACAACGGCTCCGCATCGGCCGGAGGCGGCGCACTGAGCCGGACGCCGAACAGAACCCATGCCCTCGGGCCGTCGGTCGTGAAGCGCATCCGGCGGTCGAGCTCCGGATGCGCGTAACGGACTACCTCCCGCAAACCGGCAGGTGCGGAATAGGGCGTGAAGATAAATTCGAGCGGATAGCGGTACCACTCCGGATGGGAACAGCTGATCTCGATGTCGAAACGTGCTTTTGACATAATCGGGGCCTCTCTTTTTAATGTTTTCCCCGGCCCCGCGGCCGGGATTCTCCGAAAACGGCTCCCGTCTCCCCCTATATGCAACAAAGCATGGGAAACGGCCTGCCTTTTCTGAGGTCTTGAGAAACCCGGTGTAGAGCAGACGCTCCCATGCCGTTGTCTGCACACCCGTAAGCGGTACGGGCGTGCAACAGTGGCATGAAGCTCTGTTCCCTACACGCAGAAAGTTCTCAAGTTTCAGAAAAGGAACATAAGCTGTGATGCTTAAGTTATGTATGTCCGGTTTTCAGGTTCTCTATACCATAGACGAAAGTTTTACAGTTTTCGGATGCCTTCCGGCGTATTCCGTTATAAATTGGCCTTCACGAATTCGATGGCCCGGCGCAGCAAGTGGTCGCGCGAGGCGCCCATGCCGTGGTTCTTGTCCGGATAGATCAGCATTTCGAACGACTTGTCCGCCTGCACCAGCTTTTCGATCATCTCGTAGCTGTTCTGGATATGCACATTATCGTCCCCCGTGCCGTGCGCCAAGAGCAGCTTCCCTTTCAAACGCCCGGCAAAGTTGATCGGACTGTTGTCGTCGTACCCTTTGGGGTTCTCCTGCGGCAGCCCATTGTACAGCTCCGTGTAGATCGTGTCGTAATAGCGCCACGACGTCACCGGCGCCACCGCCACCGCCAGCGCAAACACGTCATTCCCCTTCAGTATGCAATTCAGCGCCATGAAGCCCCCGTAGCTCCAGCCGTAAATGCCGATCCGCGCCGGGTCGATAAAAGACAATCCCCCCAGATACCTCGCCGCCGCGATCTGGTCCTGCACCTCCAGCGCCCCCAGGTTGCCATACGTGCACTTGCGGAACTCCTCGCCCCGGAACCCCGTCCCGCGACCGTCCACGCAGGCCACCAGCACCCCCTCGCGCAACAAAGCCGCCTCCCACGACCAGCCCCACTTGTCCGCCACCTGCTGCGATCCCGGGCCGCTGTACTGCGTCATCAGCACCGGATAGCGCCGCGTCGAGTCGAAATCCGCCGGTTTGAGCATATATCCGTTCAATACAGTCCCTTCCGGCGTGGTAAAGGTAAAAAACTCCTTCCGGGGCAAAACATAGTCGTCGGCAATGCGCGTGCGCAACGCCGCATTATCTTCCAGCACCCGCACAGCTCGCCCGTCCGAAACCCTGCGCAGCGTCACCACCGTCGGCGTCGTGCTGTTCGAGAAATAGTTGATCCAGTATTTACGCCCCGGCCCGAACACCCCGCTGTGCGTCCCCCTTTCCGACGTCGCCGACAACTGCCGTTTGCCCTTGCCGTCCAGCCCTACCGACCAGACTCCCCGCCTGAGCGGCGATCCTTCCGTGGATTGATAATAGACCTTTCCCGCTTTGGCGTCGATCCCGTACAAGGCCGTCACCTCCCATTCGCCGTCCGTGATCCGGTTCCGCAGCCGGCCATCCATATCGTAGCGATAAAGGTGCATCCATCCGTCGCGCTCGCTCTTGACCACGAAACCCTTGCCGTCCGGCAGGAAAGTCGCCGTTTCGTTGTCGATCCGCTCGATATAGCGGGGATTCCGCTCCTCGTAGAGCACAGACGCCGCCCCCGTCGTCGGCGAAGCCAACAAGATCCGGTAACGGTTTTGCAACCGGTTCAGCCAATGCACCGCCAGCCGCCCGTCCGACGTCCATTCGATCCGCGGAACATAGGTGTCCGTCGTATCCTGACAAAGGTCGATATCGACAATCGAGTCACTGTCGAAGCTGTAAACCTTGATTGCGACCACCGAGTTGGCCTCCCCCGCCTTGGGGTACTTGAAATTATAGTTTTCCGGGTAGAGTTTCCCCTTGAACGTATTCATCGAATACTCCTTCACCCCGCTCTCGTCGAAACGGTAGAAAGCAATAGCGTCCGATCCCGGCGCCCACTCGTAGGCCCGCGAGAAGCTGTACTCCTCCTCGTACACCCAGTCTGGAATCCCGTTAATCACCTCTCCGCGAACGCCATCGTGCGTGATCCGCCGTTCCCTGAACTCCGGCCCCGTCAGGTCGACCACGAAAAGGTCGTTATCCCGCACGAAAGCCGCCTTGGTCCCGTCCGGCGAGAGGGTCGCCTCCTGCTGCTTTCCGTTCGGCGACAGCCGCTTGAGGTCGCCCGACAGCCGGTCGTACACATAATATTCCGACCGGGCCGAATGCCGGTAGATCGGCTCCCGTTCCGTCGTGATAAGCACTTTGCTCTCCCCGCCCCCGAACGTATAACCCGCCACCTTCGGAAACCCCTCCGGCCCCCGAAACAGCGTATCGGCCAGCTTCCCGTCGGCATACCGCCAGCGAAGGATAAGGCTGTCTTTCAGCGTGGTATAGTGTTCCCCGTCACCCATCGGCAGCAGGCCCGCCACGCTCTTCGCCGAAAGTTTCCCCTTGGCTATATCGTCGTACCCGACCTGCCGCGGCTGCGCCGCCACAGCCCCCGCGGCAAGCAGCCATGCGGCAATAAAATATCCGGTTTTCCTCATTACTCGACCGCTTTAAGGCTCATGTCCAGGCTCTTGATCTGGTGGGTCAGCGCCCCCACCGACACGTAATCGACGCCGCACTCCGCATAGGCGCGCAGGTTTTCGAGGGTGATACCGCCCGACGACTCGGTCTCGGCCCGTCCGGCCACCTTTTTCACCGCCTCGCGGGTCTGCTCCACGCTGAAATTGTCGAACATGATCCGGTCGGCGCCGCCCGCCGCGAACACCTCGTCGATGTCCGACAGCGACCGCACCTCGATCTCGATCTTCAGATCCTTATGCTTCTCGGCCAGGTATTTCCGCGCCCCGCTCAGCGCGTTGGCAATGCCGCCCGCAAAGTCGATATGGTTGTCTTTGAGCAGGATCATGTCGAACAGCCCGATGCGGTGGTTCTCCCCTCCCCCGATCCGGACGGCCATCTTATCGAGCACGCGCATCCCCGGCGTCGTTTTCCGGGTGTCGAGCACTTTGGTTTTCAGCCCCTTCAGTTCGTCGGCGTAGACGGCCGTCTGGGTCGCCACGCCGCTCATGCGCTGCATGATATTGAGGATCACGCGCTCGGACTGCAACAACGTGACGAGGTTCCCCTCCACATAGAAAGCGATGTCGCCCGGCTCGACGCGGTCGCCGTCTTTCAGTATCCGCTCGAACGTCACGGTCGGGTCGAGCCGCCGGAAGACGCGCTCGGCCACCTCCACCCCGGCCAGTATCCCGGCCTGCTTGACCAGCAGTTTCATCCGCCCGCGCTGCCCGGCGGGAATGGAGCTCAGGGAGGTGTGGTCGCCGTCGCCGATATCTTCGGCAATGGCCAGTTCGATCAGTTTGTCCGCGAACGGTTCGTATTCTTTTTTCATTTTCATATCACTTAAATGCAGGTTTATTCGGACTGAGTTCGAGTGTACTGTTCTTTTTGTGAAGCTGCACTGTACCTTAGGCTCCGCAAGCCTAAGCTTTGGCGACCGAGCGGGGGCGGAGCCAGCGGGGCAAAAACGAGCGAAGCGATGTTGCAGGCCTACGCCGGGGGTGGCTCCGGCCCGCGCGGCTCGCTACGCTCGCCGCAGAAACGAACAGTCACAACCAGGAACCCCAACGGGTCAGCTTTTTGAAAACATCAGTAGTTCTCTCCAATCCAATGCAAAATAACCTACGGTTTAGAAATACAAAAATACGAAATAATTGCGAGAGGAATCGGCCCCATTTTTGTAGCTTTGTCAGAAACAGACCCCGAAAGAGCATGGTAATCGAATTGATCGTCGTCGGCAAGACGGTGGGAGCGTGGCTGGAAAGCGGTATCCGGGAATATACGGCACGGCTAGAGCACTACGTGCGCTTCAACCCGAATGTCATCCCGGAGCTGAAAAACGCCAAAAACCTCCGCGAAGAGCAGATCCGCACCGCCGAAGGGGAATTGATCCTGAACAAACTCGCCGCCGGCGACTATGTCGTGCTGCTGGACGAAAAGGGCAAACTGCCGGAGGGGTCCGTGGCATTCGCGGAGTGGCTGCAAGGCATCATGAACCGGGGAACCCGCCGGCTGGTTTTCGTGATCGGCGGTGCCTACGGCTTTTCGGCCGCTGTATACGCACGGGCCGATGAGAAGATCTCCCTGTCGCGGATGACCTTCTCGCACCAAATGGTGCGCCTGATCTTCGCCGAACAGCTCTACCGCGCTTTTACCATCCTCGCCGGCGAACCATACCATCACCGCTGAACCGGATTATCGAACACCCCGCTATGTCCCGAAATACCCATCATTCGCCGAACCTGCTGCGTTCCTTCGGTCTCCGCCTGCGGATCCTGATGCGTCCGGTCGTACTGCCCCTGGCTCTATGCCTGCTGGGCGTGAACCTCTTTTATTCGATGTTCCTGGTCGGTAGGAAGGTCAATCCCGGCACCCACCATATCACCCGCCAGATCGAAATAATCGAGCAGGAGACCCGGCATACCGTACAGGGGTGGCTCGACTCACAGGACGACACGCTCTACATCCAGCGGCTCTGGTACGGCGACATCCCGGCCTCGTGGACCGAGAAGGGTGTTTCGCTGCTGCTGTTCCGCGACTCGTCCATGGTCTACTGGTCCAACTACACGTTCCAGCCCAATGTCAACGACTTCTGGCTCACCCCCTCCCGTACCCTCCGGCAAATCGGCACCCACCAGGTGCTCACCCGGCTGCAAAGCCGTAACGGCAAGAGCGCCGCGGTGGTCATCAACCTGCGTAACCGGGATACCGACCGCTACAACCCGTCGATCTTCCCCGATCAGCGGATCTCCCTGCTCCCAACCAGCGACAGCATCCGGGCACGCCTGGTCAAGGCCGAGCTGATCACCGCCGCCCAGACGGGATTTTATATCGAAGCCAAGCCGATGCAGAGCATGCCGTGGTGGGCCGAACTTTGCGGGTGGTGCTCCGTGCTGCTGCTGTGCCTTTTCATCAAGAACATCGTCCGGCAGCATACCACCCGACACAACGCTTTCCGAAACGCAGGCATACTGCTGCTGGTATACTGGCTGCTTCGCTGCGGCCTGTTCTACGCCGGGATACCGAATGCCAACGGCGTCCTTTTCCACCGGATATACGGGCTACACAACCTGATCCTCGGCTCGCTGGGCGACCTGCTCCTGAGTTACGGTATGCTATTCATTTACGTAGCCTACCTGTTTCAGGTACGATCCAAGCTGAACTGGCAGTACCAGCGCTTCTCCATCCACGGCAAGGCGCTCACAGCCCTCTTCACCGCCGCCCTGACCGCCGCCGTCATCTCCGTCTTCCACTACGCGCTGATCCTGTCTATCTACACCCCGAAGATCAACATCCAGATCTACGACATCTTCGACCTGTCGTACACCAGCGCCATGTTCTACCTGCTGACCGTCCTGTTCGTCAGCGTCCGCCTGCTGATCGCCCACACCGGCCTGAGGCTGTTCGGCACCCGCAAAATGCTCTGGCGTATGGGTACCACCGCCGTGCTGATCCTGTTGTTCCTGTGGCCCATCGAGACACAGATCAAAGAGACCGGCTACATATTGGTCGTTTTCTACCTCGTTTCAGCCGGGGCCGACTATATCCGCCTGAAATATAAGCATTACGGCTCGTTCGTGATTTCGCTGGTCATTTTCAGCGCCTATATCGCCTACTTCGCCACGCAGGAGAACACCTACGCCCAAAACAACGCCCAGAAACTCTATGCCCGCATCCTGGCCACCTCGCCGCAGGACAGGGTCATCATGAGCATCGAAGAACCCACCACCAGCGAACTCAGTCTCGATATCCGCTTCCAGAACTTCACCTACGCCCGGATCGTCGACAACCAGATCACTTTCCGGCACGACAACAGCAACGACTACCAGGGACTTGCCTCCAGCATCACTCCGGGCCGGGACACTTTCCTGACACGCAACGGACAGACCCATTTCCTATACAAT
>JAJBVQ010000214.1 GCA_020859745.1 Rikenellaceae bacterium | reverse complement strand
CGCGGCCAGCGGGCAAGCCCGATTGGCGCTCGCTGGCAGCGTCGATTCGCCCGGGGATGGCTCCGGGGCACGCGACCTTGCGGGCGCCGAAAGCTATAAAATTCCCGCGTCAGCCCGGAGATGTGATCTGGGGTCGAAGCCTGCGGAGCCTCTCCGAACGAAGTGAGGTTGCGGGCCTTCGCGGGGGGAGGCTTCGGCCCGCCCGCTGCCGCGGTAAGGCATTGAGCGAAAAGCGCGATTCTGTCGCGGCGCCCCGAATCGGGTAGTTGCAGCCCGGCTGGCGTGCCCAGCGGCACCGGGCCTCCGCCGGGAGAGGCTGCGGCCCGCACGGCTCTGACGGGCCATGCGGCGAGTGAGAAAAGTTTCCACGATGGCGGCAACTCGGAGCCTGCGAAGGGCGAAACCGAGCATGGCGAGTGTTGCAGCCCTTCGCCGGGGGTGGGTTGCCGTTCCGGCTTCCTCCTTGCGCCTCGGCCATTTAGGCGAGCCTAATGGCAACTCGGCTGCGGCGTCGGTTCGGGCTGGGCGACCTTGCGGTCGCAGACTAGCGAGACAAGGCCCCGCCATAAGGCTGTGAGCGAGTAGCGCGACTCGCCAGAGTCGCCGGGCCCGCCGTGAAGCGGCAAAGCCGCTTCGCCCCCAGATAGCGGCCCGAATAAGGTGACTACAGTCGATAAGGCGGCCTCCGGTCGTCGGGTCAACGACCGCGGCCCGGACGGGTCGCAACAGCTTCGGCCTTACGGCGCTCGTGCCGAGCGTCCGATGTTGCGATCGCAGAAGTAGATATGAGACAAATCCCCGTGCTAGCGGCCAGTCCGGAACCACCCCCGCTGCGGCCCGCAACGGCGCTGTGCTTGTTTTGACACCGCCGGCTGCGCCCTGTTGAAAATCACGATAATAGATCGTCCGCTTATGAAAAAGAAAATACTGATCACCAACCGGCTCCCTCGTGAACACTTCGCCAGCCTCGAAGAGCGATTCGAAGTGCTTATGCCCCGCGGCGAGCGGCTCACCCCGGAAGAACTCGATGAATGGCTGCCGCAGGCCAGCGGCCTGATCTCCTCCACTGCGTTCCCGGTCACCGACCAGATTATGGCCCGCGCGCCGGAATTGAAGATCGTCGCCAGCTATGGCGTCGGGTATGACAACATCGATGTGGAGGCAGCCACCCGGCGCGGCATCGTCGTCACCAACAACCCCATACCCGTGCTCGAACCCACTGCCGAGCACGCTTACGCCCTGATGCTTGCTCTGGCCCACCGCATCCCCGAATGCGACCGCGACCTGCGCGAAGGGCGCGCCCGGTGGGGCATTATGGACAACCTCGGCACCTCGCTCTACGGCAAGACCCTCGGCATCGTCGGCATGGGGCGCATCGGCAAAGCCGTGCGCCGCTATGCCGACGCCTCGCGGATGAAAGTGCTGTACCACAACCGCCGCCCCCTGCCCGAAGCGGAAGAACGCGAATTGGAAGCGGAGTACGCCGATTTCGACACCTTATTGGAGCAGGCCGACATCATCTCCGTCCATATCCCCCTCACTCCCGAGTCGCGGCATATGTTCGGAGCGGAGCAATTCCGGAAGATGAAAAACAGCGCCCTGCTGGTCAATACCGCCCGCGGGCCCGTGGTCGATAACCGGGCGTTGGCTGCGGCCCTGCGCGACAGGCAGATCGCCGGAGCCGCCCTCGACGTGTTCGAGGGCGAGCCGAAGGTGCTGCCGGAACTGTTGTCGTTGGATAATATCGTCCTGACCCCCCATACCGGCACCAACACCGTCGAGACCCGCGAGCAGATGAGTTTTTACGCCGCCCGCAACGTGATCCGCTTCTTCGACGGCGACCCCGGTATCGACCGCGTGAATTGACCGTCGGGTTCGGTATTCGGCGATTGGCTGGGTCGCGGCAGTTTTGAACCTTAACGATAACCGGGCGTCCGCGGGGAAACAAAAAGCCCTTCCCGGTCGGGGAAGGGCAGTCCGTAGAGTCCCGGCGCGGCGGTTACACATTGAACAGGAAGTGCATGATATCCCCGTCCTGCACCACATACTCCTTGCCCTCGATCCCGATCTTGCCCGCCTCGCGGCACGCCTTCTCCGAGCCCAGCGCCACGTAGTCCGCATATTTGATGACCTCCGCACGGATAAAGCCCCGCTCGAAATCCGTGTGGATGATCCCCGCCGCCTGCGGCGCCTTTGTCCCTTTGGCATACGTCCAGGCCCGCGTCTCGTCCGCGCCCGTCGTGAAATAAGTCTCCAAATCCAATAAGGCGTACGCCGCCCGGATCAGGCGCGATACCCCCGACTCTTCCAGCCCGATGTCCGAAAGGAACATCTGCCGCTCCTCGTAACTCTCCAACTCAGCGATGTCCGCCTCCGTGGCCGCCGCCACAACCAGCATCTGCGCACCCTCATCCTTAATGGCATCGGCCACAGCCTGTGTAAAAGCGTTCCCCGTCGCCGCCGAAGCCTCGTCCACGTTGCAGACATACAGCACCGGCTTGTTCGTCAGCAAACACAGGTCAGCCACCAGCTTCTCATCCTCCTTGTTATCCAGCGCCACGGTTCTGGCCGAAAGTCCCTGCTCCAGCGCCTCCTTGTAGCGGATCAGTATCTCGTACAGCCGTTTGGCCGCCTTGTCCCCGCCGCTCTGCGCCTGCTTCTGCACCTTGCCCAGACGGCTCTCCACCGTCTCCAGATCTTTCAACTGCAACTCCGTGTCGATGATCCCCTTGTCCCGCACCGGATCCACCGAGCCGTCCACATGCGTGATATTCCCATTCTCGAAGCACCTCAGGACATGGATGATCGCATCCGTCTCTCGGATATTGGCCAGGAACTTGTTGCCCAGCCCCTCGCCCTTCGACGCCCCCTTCACCAGGCCCGCGATGTCCACGATCTCGATGGTCGTCGGCACCACCCGTTTCGGGTTGTCGATCTCCACCAGTTTGTTCAGCCGCTCGTCCGGCACCGTGATGACCCCCACGTTCGGTTCGATGGTGCAGAACGGGAAATTGGCCGCCTGCGCCTTCGCGTTCGACAGGCAGTTGAAAAGCGTGGATTTGCCCACATTCGGCAGGCCCACTATACCGCATTGAAGTGCCATGATAGTTTCGGTTTAAGAGCCGCAAAGATACGCTTAATTTCGCACATTTCATTGGGTTTGGGAGTGTCACGAAGCAATGGCTGGCCATCCGCTAGGATGGGGCGGGCCGGACGCCTTCTAGCGGGAGAGGGCACGTGGCGTTTTTGGTTGGCCGTAATTGCCCGGTTGCCGCGGTAGCGGTCGCCCCGGAGTTATCCCGGGCGGAGGGTTGGCCTTGGTGCCCGGTCGCAGCCTGCGGAGTGTGCAACGGAATCGTGCGAACGATTTTGTTGCGGGCCTCCGCGGTGGGAGGCTGCGGCCCGCCCGCTGCCGCGGAGACTTAATCAATCGCTCTCCGTCTTCTTGCCGCTTGCTATTTTGAATAGCAACCAGCGGAAAATATCTTCCGATAAAATTCCCTATCTTTGGGCACCCCGGGCCCAACCCCGGAACCTTTCAGAGATGCACTACGCCGAATACGCCGGCCGCGCGCCGCAGTTTTTCACCATCGACCGCCCGTTTCCCCTCGAAGAGGGAGGCTCCCTGCCTTCCGTGACCCTGGCCTACCATACTTATGGTACGTTGAACGAAACCGGGGACAACGTGATCTGGGTGTGCCACGCCCTGACCGCCAGCTCCGACGTCGCCGAGTGGTGGCCCGATACGGTCGTCGAAGGCGGACTGCTCGATCCCACGAAATACTTCATCGTCTGCGCCAATAAGATCGGGTCGCCGTACGGCTCCACTTCTCCGATCACCATTAATCCCGCCACCGGCGAGCCGTGGTACCTCGACTTCCCGCAGGTCACCGTGCGCGATATGGTGCGCGCCTACCGGGAACTCCGTACCGCACTCGGTATTACCCGGATTAAAATGATTATCGGCGGCTCCACCGGCGGGTGCCAGGCCATGGAGTGGGCGATCTCCGAACCGGAGCTGTTCGAAAACGTCTCGCTGACCGTTACCTTGCCGAAAATTACGCCGTGGATCGTGGCCGACAGCGAAGCCCAGCGCATGGCTATCGAGGCCGATCCGACCTTTTTCGAGCGGTGCATCGACGGCGGCGGCAAGGGGTTGGCCGCCGCACGGGCCATGTCCATGCTGATATACAGGAACTCCGTCGCCTTCAACCGCACCCAGCACGACCCCGACTCCGAAAAATTGGAAGGATACCGCGCCGCCAGCTACCAGCGCTACCAGGGCGAGAAGCTGCGTAAGCGGTTCAACGCGCACTGTTATTACCGGTTGTTGCAATCCCTCGACTCCCACGATGTGGGGCGGGGCAGGGGAGGGGTCGATGCCGCACTGAAGTTAATTACCGCCCGGACGATTGTGATGGCAGTCGATACCGACATTATGTTCACCGAGCCGGAAGTGCGGGAGATGGCCGTTATGATCGGGGCAGACTACCATACCATCCATTCCGACTACGGCCACGACGGCTTTCTGATCGAAACCCCGGAGATCACCCGGGTGCTCAAAAAATATTTGTAGTAGTTTTTGCTGCGCTACGCTTGGCCGGCTGCCGTTTCACTCAGAACAACGGCGGCCCGACGGGTCGCGTGCCCCGGAGCCATCCCCGGCGCAGGGGCACTACCCTCGGCAGGCTCGGGTAGCCCCGCGCTGGCTCCGGGCTGGCCGTTGACGCGGTGCCGATTACCCTTTTACTCTCTTATTTGGGCCGTTGACCCCGCCCCATCATTTTTCTATTCTTCTCCGGCTTCCGTCATTCTGACGGGAGCCGATATTTTTTGCGGTTTTAGTTGTACAAAATGTATTTTACTGGCTGCCATAAACAAACGCAGCAAGTAAGAACTTACGATTGTTATAATTAATTAATTTTCAGTATATTAATTTAATATATTGATTTTCAGTCCGGAGTGAAAAATAATGTAATACCTTGTGATTGTTGTGTCGAAAAGTTTTTTATGAATACAAAATGTATTATATTTGTAGTGTGAAATCATTACAAAATGTATGATGAAAGACCTAAATTATTGAACTATGAAAAAAGTATGGAAATTTATTTTCGGCAGCTCCGCCCACAGGGCGAGCCTGCCCCGCGCCGAGGATAAGTGCCGACGCATGAGCCTCACGCAACGGTTGGTTATCCACCATCGAACCTGTGACTGATGAGCTGGCTGTTCGAGGATGTTTACGAGTACCGCGATCAGGCTCAGGCGGTACTCGACCGGGTCAAAAAGGCCCGCAGCAAAATGAAAGTCCGGTACGAGCGTATCGACGACGCTACCTGGGTCGAGCGCGACCGGAACCCGAAACCTATCAAAAAGAAAGAGACCATGGAAACCGCAGTTACCCGTCAGGAGGCCGAACAGGCCATCGCCATTTACCGCACGGCGCGCAGCGCCAAACTGGAGTCCGAAGCCCAGATGGCAGAGGCCGAGCGCCTCATAGAATCGTTCGGACGCGCACATATCGACGAGTTTGCCGACGGAAGACTGGAACTGGACAGCGGCACGCTGGCCGTCAGGGCCGGGGCAGCCAAGCCGCTCAAGGCCGGCAGGCCGCTGACCACCGCGGCGCGCATCGAGCTGGCCTCCCAGCTGCCGGCGGCTTATGTGCAACCCTCGTGCGATTTCTCCGAGCTTTACGGCTGCCGGGATAAAATGGTGCGCCAGCTGCTCGCGGCCCGCGGCATCGAGATCGTCCGCGACGACAAATTCATTGTCCTGTAACTTATTTATTAACAGTTCGGTTAAAATTCAGCGATACAAAGTTTACCCACGGTCGGGAATCACAGCCTAAACGGAATACCCGAAGGCACTATCCGCACTACAAAATGGCGGGAATAGGATTTTGGCGTTCGCCTGATTCATAGAACCGCTTTCCGGGCGTTCAAGGCAGGAAAGACGCCCGCCCGCTAAAAGGGGAAGAGTGGAAATTTCGCATAAGCGGAATTTGCACAATTGCCGCGGGCGCCCGTGAAACGGCAGTTACCGTCAATAAGACAGCCAACGGCTACCGCGGCAGCGGACGGTCCGCAGCCACCCCCGGCGGAGGGCCGCAACCTAAAGGTTTTGCCTCCGCTTGGCTGCGAACCGAGGACCGAAAAATAACCGGACAATTAAAAACCAAGAAACTATGAAAGTGACCGCCATCTACATGAAATTCGACGCCAACCCCTTCCGGAGCCAGCCCGGGGATTACAAGCGCGTGATCGGGTATGTCCCCGCCGGCCTGAGCGACGAACTTATCGCCAGTTACGCCAAAGAAGCCGTCCCCTCCGGCTACGTCTTCGTCGGCATCGAGCGCGGCGAAGCCAACGCATAAAGACCCGTTCCTTATCACATATTACTATCCGAGAAACTATCCGTCATGGCCTATAACAAAAAAGGATACTACAAGCGCGCGCGGGCTTTGCAGGAGCTCACCGCCCAGCATTACGAACCCGAGCGGCACGACCGCTGCTACAAATGGGTGTGGCGCAAATACGTCTATCCCCAGTTCGGTATCTGTTATCACAGTTATTTACGTTACCTGCACACCGTCGTCCCCGCCGAAGCCTGACGCGGCCGACCGGAAAACGCCCGCACTTCCCGCCGGAAGTGCGGGTTTTTTCGTAACTTCAGGCCGCTAAACTAACGCCAAACCATGAAAAAACTACTCCTTAGCGCCGCCTTGGCTTGCGGCGTCGGCGCATCGCAGGCCCAGACCATGCCCGCGCCGCCCCAATGGCTCGACACCGCCGTCTTTTACCAGATCTACCCCGCCAGCTTCAGCGATACCGACGGCAACGGCATCGGCGATCTGGGCGGTATTATCTCCAAACTCGATTACATCCACTCCGTAGGCGTCAACGCCATCTGGATGAGCCCCGTCTTCAGCTCCGAATTCCGCGACGGCGGGTACGACATCACCGACTTTTACAGCGTCGCGCCCCGGTACGGTACCAACGCCCAGCTCGTCGAGCTCGTCCGCCAGGCCCACGCAAAAGGGATGAAAGTGTGCCTCGACCTCGTGGCCGGCCACACCTCCGACCGTCACCCCTGGTTCCTGCAATCCATGCAGGCCGACACCAACCTCCATTACAGCGACTACTACATCTGGACCGACTCCAAAGACAAGCGTCCCGGCGGCGGTTACGTCACCTCCGATGCCCCCCGCGACGGCAACTACCTCCGGAACTTCTTCGATTGCCAGCCCGCCCTGAATTACGGCTTCGCGCGGCCCAACCCCGCCAACCCGTGGGAACAGCCCGTCGATGCTCCCGGGCCGCAGGCCGTGCGGCGCGAACTCAAGAACATCATCGCCTTCTGGATGGACAAAGGCGTGGACGGCTTCCGCGTCGATATGGCCGCCAGCCTCATCAAGAACGACCCCGGCCACGTCGAAACCCGCAAACTGTGGCACGAGATGCGCCGGTGGTTCAGCGCGCGCTATCCCGAAGGGGTATTGATCTCCGAATGGAGCAGACCCGAAGAGGCCATTCCCGCCGGGTTCCACATCGACTTCATGATGCAGTTCAACACCCCCGGCTTCCCGTCGCTCTTTTTCAACAAAGAAGGCGTCGAGATCCAGCAGGACACCTGCTACTTCCAGGCCCTCGGCGGCGGACAGATCCGGGAGTTCGTCGACAACTACACCCACCAGCGCAGCAAGACGCTGGGCCTCGGCTATATCGCCCTGCCCACGGCCAACCACGACTGCCAGCGCCTCTCGTGCGGCGACCGCACCGATCCCCGGCAGCTGAAAGTCGCCATGACCTTCCTGCTGACCATGCCCGGCACCCCGTTCATCTATTACGGCGACGAGATCGGCATGCGTTTCCTGCCCGACTGGCCCGAGAAAGAGGGGAGTATCATGGGGCGGAATGCCAACCGCTCCGGCAGCCGCACCCCCATGCAGTGGGCCGCAGGCCCGACCGCAGGCTTCTCGGCCGGTCCTGCCGATTCGCTCTACCTGCCTCTCGACCCTGATCCCCTGCGGCCCACCGTCGCCGCCCAGCAGGACGATCCGGAATCGTTGCTGAACTATGTGCGCGGCCTGCTGGCCCTAAGGAAAGAGACCCCCGCGTTGGCCACACGGGGCGACTGGAGGCTGGTCAGCGACGTCGATAAGCCCTATCCGATGGTTTACGTGCGCCAGCCCGAAAACGGGCCGTGCTATCTGGTCGCCGTCAATCCGGCGGATCGGAACGTCGAAGCGACCCTGCCGGCCAGTCTTTCCGGCGCGCAGTATATCTATGGCACCGGCGCCAAAGATATCCGGTGGTCAGCCGGTAAGGAATCCGCCCGCCTGAGGATGAAACCCGTCTCCGCCGCCGTTTTCCGGCTCGATGATGTGTCAGTCACCGTACCATCGTTTCGGTAGATCCGGTCGGTAAGCGCCGTTGACCCCCTGATCGCGCCTAATACTAATAAAAGTTTAACCGTACGATTAATTTTCCATTCTGGCCGGACGCCCGAGTGGGCGGCATCGCGGCGCAAAAACGGCGTGTTGCGGGCCGCTACTCGACTATTCGTTTCCCTGTTCCGTGCCGAAGCTATTCC
>JAJBVQ010000156.1 GCA_020859745.1 Rikenellaceae bacterium | reverse complement strand
ATGAAGTCGCGGGGTTGGCCGGGCTATATTCGTGGGCTGTGACTTTACCTACGCTGCCTCCGGCGTTTCGGGGGCTGGTGCTCTGGGGTGCGGGGGTGATGCTGCTCTTTACCGTCGTGTACGCTGCGGCGGGACAGCAAATACTGGGCATCTTCACGCCCAGCCCCGCGATACTCGATGCGGCCCGCAACTATTCGGTCTGGGCCGTACTGGTGCCCGTGTGCAGTTTCCTGGCGTTCATTCTGGACGGCATCGTGGTGGGGATCACCGCCACGTGGATCATGCGCAACGCCATGTTCGTAGCGACTTTGTTCTTCTTCGGTGTCTATTTCCTGCTGGAGCCGCGGTGGGGGAACTCCGGACTGTGGATCGCTTTCCTGATCTACCTTTTTCTGCGGGGCGTGGTGCAGCTGGCGCTTTCCAAACGCCGGATTTTGGGTTAGATTTCGGGGCTAATTTGTGTTTAATGCTCTGGTAATCAAATTAAATAGTCGTTCTTAATACGATTTGCCATCGTAGAAACGTTTTTTGCCTGTGATGCGGACGGATTTCCGCTGCGTACTTTTACGTGCTTAAAAATCGAAAAATCATATGGCAGATAAATTGTATATCTTCGACACGACGCTGCGCGACGGGGAACAGGTTCCCGGATGCCAGCTCAACACGGTGGAAAAGATCGAGGTGGCCCGCCAGCTCGAACTGCTGGGTGTCGATGTACTGGAAGCCGGTTTTCCGATCTCCAGTCCGGGCGATTTCAACTCCGTGCGCGAAATATCCAAAGCGGTGACTCAACCGACGATCTGCGCGCTGACCCGTGCCGTGGAAAAGGATATCGAAGTGGCCGCCGATGCGCTCAAATATGCCCGGCGCGGCCGTATCCATACCGGGATAGGGACTTCCGACTCACATATCAAATACAAGTTCAACTCCACGCGCGAAGAGGTGCTCGAACGGGCTGTGGCGGCGGTCAAGTATGCCAAGCGGTTCGTGGAGGATGTCGAATTCTACGCCGAGGACGCCGGGCGGTCGGATAACGAATACCTCGCCCGCGTGGTCGAGGCGGTCATCAAGGCGGGGGCGACGGTGGTCAATATTCCCGATACCACGGGCTACTGCCTGCCGGCGGAGTATGCGGCTAAGATCGCCTATCTGATGGAGCATGTGGACGGGGTGCATAACGCGATTCTTTCGACGCACTGCCACAACGACCTGGGGATGGCTACGGCCAACTCGCTGGCGGGGATCTCTGCCGGGGCGCGGCAGGTGGAGTGTACGATCAACGGGATCGGCGAGCGGGCCGGGAACACGGCGATGGAGGAGGTGGTGATGGCCCTGCGCTGCCACCGGGAGCTGGGGATCGACACCGATATCAACACTAAACGGATCACGGCGACCAGCCGGCTGGTGTCGAGTCTGATGAACATGCCGGTGCAGGCCAATAAGGCGGTGGTGGGGCGCAATGCGTTCGCCCATTCGTCGGGGATTCATCAGGACGGGGTGCTGAAAAACCGCGAGAGCTACGAGATCATGGACCCGGAGGATGTGGGACTGTCGGACAACGCGATCGTGCTGACGGCGCGCAGCGGCCGGGCCGCTTTGAAGCACCGGCTGGAACAGATGGGCTATATGCTGGAGGGCGATGAGCTGGCGAAGGCTTACGAAAAATTCCTCGTGCTGGCGGACAACAACAAGAACATACAGGACGAAGATCTGCTCACCTTGGTGGGCGGGGCCGAGAAAAAGGACCGGCATATCAAGCTCACCTATCTTCAGGTGCTTTCGGGAACGCTGGTGCCGACGGCGACCGTGCGGGTGCGGATCGGTGGCAGCGAGGTGACGGCCACCGCCACCGGGAACGGGCCGATCGACGCTTCGATCAATGCGATCCGGACTATTATCAAAGACAAGATCACCCTGCAGGAGTTCCTGATCCAGGCGATGACCAAGGGGTCGAACGACCTGGGGCGGGTGCATATGCAGCTCGTTTACGGGAATGTGACCGTGCACGGGTTCGCCATCAATGCCGACGTTACGCTGGCTGCGGTCGAGGCCTATATCGACGGGGTCAACAAGGCGCTGGCGTAATTTTTCGTAATAGACCGGAGCCAGCGGTGGCTCAATCGTGGCGCGCAGGCGGCAAAGATTGCAGCCCTCCGCCGGGGTTGGCTCCGGGCTGTCCGCTGACGCGGGACTTTCCCTGTGTGATATTATTTTACTACCTTTAAAGTTTCAAACGACACAAAATACTAATGCCACAAACACTTTTCGACAAGGTCTGGGACGCACATGTGGTGCGCCAGCTGGACGGAGGCCGGTCGGTGCTCTATATCGACAGGCACTATATTCACGAAGTGACCTCGCCGGTCGCTTTCGGGGGGCTGCGTAACCGGGGGATCAAGATTTTCCGCCCGGACCAGACTACCGCGACGGCAGACCACAATACGCCGACCCTGAACCAAGACAAACCGTTGGAGCCGGGCGAATCGAAGACGCAGCTCGACCAGTTGGACCGGAACTGCAAGGAGTTCGGGATCGTCAATTATTACGGCCTGAACAATCCGAAGAACGGGATCGTGCACATTATCGGGCCCGAGTACGGGTTTACGCAGCCGGGGATGACCATCGTGTGCGGGGACAGCCATACCTCCACGCATGGGGCGTTCGGCGCCGTGGCGTTCGGGATCGGGACGTCGGAGGTGGAGATGGTGTTTGCTTCGCAGTGCATCATGCAGCCGAAGCCGAAGAAGATGCGGATTACCGTCGATGGCACTCTGGGCGAGGGGGTGACGGCCAAGGATGTGGCGTTGTATATCATTTCGCAGATCACCGCTGCGGGAGGGACGGGTCACTTTATCGAGTTCGCTGGTTCTGCGATCCGCGGGCTTTCGATGGAAGGGCGTATGACGCTCTGCAACATGAGTATCGAGTGCGGCGCGCGCGGCGGTATCGTGGCTCCGGACGAAACGACGTTCGAATATGTCAAGGGGCGCGAACATGCTCCTTCGGAGGCCAATGGCGACTGGAATCGTGCGGTGGCTTACTGGAAAACGTTGTACTCCGACGAAGGGGCGGTGTTCGACAAGGAATACCGTTTCGATGCGGCCGATATCCAGCCGATGATTACTTATGGAACCAATCCGGGGATGGGTGTGGCGATTACCGGGACTATTCCGGCGCCGGCTTCGGAATCGGATGTCAAGGCGCTCGAATATATGGGCTTTGCGGCGGGCGAGGCGATGATCGGCAAACCGGTGGACTACGTGTTCCTGGGGAGCTGCACCAACGGGCGGATCGAGGATTTCCGTTTGTTCGCCAATGCTGTGAAGGGGTATAAAAAAGCGGATAATGTAGTGGCTTGGCTGGTGCCGGGTTCGCATATCGTCGAGCGGATGGTGAAGGAAGAAGGCTTGCTGGATATTCTGCACGAAGCAGGGTTCGAGTTGCGGCAGCCGGGTTGTTCGGCGTGTCTGGCGATGAATGCCGACAAGGTGCCGGCGGGCAAGTATGCCGTTTCCACCTCCAACCGCAATTTCGAGGGGCGCCAGGGACCAGGGGCGCGGACGTTGCTGGCCAGTCCGCTGGTGGCCGCCGCCGCTGCGGTGACAGGCAAGATTACCGACCCGCGGGAATTTTTTAAGAAATAATCGTTCGTTAAAAGTCAAGCGAAACGAAGTCTCGCAAGCCCGGCGTGGGCACACGCCCCCGCGCGGGAGCGCAGTTTCCTCGAAATGAGCGCGCCTAGACTTAGAGGAAAATCGTTCAAAAGCATAAGTTGCTTTTGAACAAGATTTTCCATGGCGCGCGGTTTAGGTAGCTTCTGCTCCCGATTGCGAACCTAATTATCGAAACAATGGCAAGAGAAAAATTCGTTAAGATCGTGTCATCCGCCGTTCCGGTGAACGTCGAAAACATAGACACCGACCAGATCATTCCCGCCCGGTTCCTGAAAGCCACCGAGCGTAAAGGATTCGGCGACAACCTGTTCCGCGACTGGCGGTACACCAAGGACAATCAGGTTATCCCGGATTTTCCGGTCAACGACAAGGCCAAATACGAGGGGAATATCCTCGTCGCCGGGTATAATTTTGGGTGCGGTTCATCACGCGAGCATGCTGCATGGGCGATTTATGACTACGGGTTCCGCGTGGTGGTGAGCAGCTTTTTCGCCGACATTTTCCGGAATAACGCCCTGAACAACGGGCTGTTGCCGATCCAGGTGACCCCGGAATTCCTCTCGGAGATATTCGATACCATTCATAAGGATAACCGTGCGCAGTTTACGGTGGATCTGGCGAACCAGACGATCACCGATAACACCACCGGGAAAAGCGAGAAATTCGCCATCGACGGGTATAAGAAAGAGTGCCTCTTGAACGGGTACGACGACGTAGACTACCTCGTGACCCTGCGGCCCGAGGTCGAAAACTACGAGGCTCGTCGTCGATAGACTCGTTGCGGGGGCTGGGATAGCCTTACGAAAAAATATCGATTCCAGAGAAAAGACGGCGGAGCGGAGCTTTGCCGTCTTTTGAAGCAAATAAAAACACCATAGCCCTATGCCGAAAGTCGAGATCATGGACACCACCCTGCGCGACGGCGAGCAGACCTCCGGCGTATCCTTTGCGCCGCAGGAGAAGCTCAGCCTCGCCCGGTTATTGCTGACGGACATCAAGGTGGACCGCATCGAGGTCGCTTCCGCCCGCGTGAGCGAGGGCGAGCGGCAGGCTGTGGCGCGCATTATGGAATGGGGCGGCAAAAAGGGTTACCTCGACCGGATCGAAGTGCTCGGCTTCGTGGACGGGGGCGTTTCGCTCGACTGGATTGCAGAGTGCGGTGGACGGGTTATCAATTTGCTGACCAAGGGATCGGAAAAACACTGCACATACCAGCTCCGGAAGACCTTAGCGGAGCATGTGGCGGATATCCGACGCGACGTGCTGTTGGCCGAAGCTAAGGGGATTAGCGTGAATGTGTACCTCGAAGATTGGTCAAACGGCATGCGGCACTCGCGGGAGTACGTATATAATATGGTGGACGCCCTGCGCGATCTGCCGATACGGCGGTTTATGCTGCCCGATACCTTGGGCATCTATGAACCGTGGGAGTGTTACGAGGCTTGCCGCGCCATGGTGGAGCGCTATCCGGACCTACGGTTCGACTTCCACGCGCACAACGATTACGACTTTGCCGTGGCCAATACTGTGGCGGCGGTCAAAGCCGGGATTCAGGGTGTGCACACCACGGTGAACGGGCTGGGGGAGCGGGCCGGGAACGCGCCGCTGTCTTCAGTTATCGCCGCGCTGCATGACCACCTGAAAGCGGAGATCGCCGTGGACGAAGCGCGGACCAACCATGTGGCCACGGTGGTGGAGAGCTATTCGGGCATCCGGATTCCGGCCAACAAACCGGTGATCGGCGAGAATGTCTTTACCCAGTGCGCCGGGATCCATGCCGACGGGGATAACAAAAACAACCTCTATTTCAACGACCTGCTGCCGGAACGCTTCGGGCGGACGCGGCAGTATGCTTTGGGGAAAAGCTCCGGGAAGGCTAATATTCGGAAGAACTTAGAGATGCTCGGCATCGAGCTGGACGAAGAGTCGATGACCCGGGTGACGCAGTATATCGTGGAACTGGGCGACCGCAAGGAGATCGTTACGGCGGAGGACTTGCCTTATATTGTATCGGATTTGCTGGGCCATTCCGGCGACGGCATGACCGATGCCGTGCGGATACTCAACTATTCGCTGTCGGTGGCGCAGGGGCTGAAGCCTGTGGCTACCGTCAAGATCGAGATACACGGGCAGGGTTACCAACAGACCTCGGCGGGGGACGGGCAGTACGACGCCTTCGTGTCGGCGGTCGAGGCTATCTACAAGGAACAGCTCGGGCGGGACTTTCCGGAACTGGTGGACTACTCCGTGAGCATTCCGCCGGGCGGGCGTACCGACGCTTTCGTGCAGACCCTGATCACGTGGGAGAAGGACGGCGTGCGGTTCAAGACCCGCGGGCTGGACGCCGACCAGACCGTGGCGGCCATCAAGGCGACCGTCAAAATGCTGAACAAGATCGAAAATAACACCAATAATATCACCAAACCATGAATTTGAACATTGCGCTGCTTCCCGGCGACGGCATCGGGCCGGAGATCGTGGGCGAAGCCGTGAAAGTCCTCGATGCGGTCGGGGTCAAGTACGGGCATACATTCAACTATAAAAAAGGGCTGGTGGGCGCCTGCGCTATCGACGCTACGGGCGATCCATATCCGGCCGAGACCCACAAAATATGCCTGGAGTCAGATGCGGTGCTTTTCGGCGCGATCGGCGACCCGAAATACGATAACGACCCTTCCGCCAAAGTGCGGCCGGAGCAAGGGCTGCTGCGGATGCGCAAATCGCTGGGGCTGTTCGCCAACGTGCGTCCTCTGGTGGTGTTCGACTCGCTGGTGGACCGATCGCCGCTCAAGGCCGAACGGGTGAAAGGAGCCGATTTCGTCTGCATCCGCGAGCTGACCGGCGGAATGTACTTCGGTCGTCCGCAGGGCAGGAGCGAGGACGGGAATACGGCTTACGACACCTGCGTGTACTCGCGCGAGGAGGTGGAGCGCATCCTCAAAGTGGCTTTCGAGCAAGCGCGAAAACGGCGGAAACTGCTCACGGTGGTGGACAAGGCCAATGTCATTGCCACCTCGCGCCTGTGGCGGCAGATCGCCAAGGAGATGGCCCCGCAGTATCCCGACGTGCAGGTGGACTACATGTTTGTGGATAATGCCGCGATGCAGATCATCCAGCGGCCGACCTATTTCGACGTGCTGGTGACCGAGAACCTGTTCGGGGATATCCTGACCGACGAGTCGAGCGTTATCAGCGGTTCGCTGGGCTTGCTGCCGTCCGCTTCGCTGGGCTCCGACGTGGCGCTGTTCGAGCCGATCCACGGCTCCTATCCGCAGGCGGCGGGCAAGAACATAGCCAATCCGATGGCTACGATCCTCAGTGCGGCTATGCTGTTGGAGCATGTCGGCCTTACCAAAGAGGGGGCTGCCGTGCGCGCGGCCGTTGAGAAGGCCATTGCCGGCGGGGTCGTGACCGAGGATCTGGTGGATGCCCATGCTGCGGGGCAGAAGGCCTATTCCACGACCGAAGTGGGGGATTTCGTGGCCGCGAACGTGTAACCCGGTTTCGAATTTATGACACCTGCGGGGGAGACGAATTTTTTCGTTTCCCCCGTATTATTTTAGGTACAATGATATTATATTTGTGAATGACACCTAACCAAACACCTGAAACCCTATGACAAAAAAACGACTCTTTCTGCCGATCGCTTCTTCCCTGATGCTCGTCGCCTGCGGCGGCAGCGGTTCAGCGCCCAAAGTGGACGCCGATAATGCCAATGACATCATCGAGTACTACAACAAAACGCTCGAAGTCTTCCGCAACGGATATAGCAACGAAAAAGCAAGCGAAGTGGTGGAATACATGGACAATAAAGGCCGGGCGTTGATCGCGCCGATCGTTGTCATGCCCAGGCAGTACAGCGATTCGGCCAAAATGACCGCGCCGGGCGGCCGTTTCGGCAAAGCGGTGGGCGACTCCCTGACGATGCTGTTCCGCGAGTACTATGCCGCCAGCCAGAAGATCGATGAGAACTACGATGCTTTCAAGGCCTACAAAACAGCCGAAGACTACAAGGACGACGATTGGGCCAAAGGCAAACAGCTGGCCCGGGAAACCGGCGAGGCGGCCGAACGTATTGTGACTGCTAAAACACAGATCCTGAACATTATCACTGGACCGGCCGATGCGGCGGAGATGGCCCTGATGGAAGGAAATCCGCTCAAGGAGCATATCCTGCTCGCCAAAAAAATCTTCGGACAGATGGAAGGCCTGATGCAAACCGTCTCCGAAGACAAGGTTGACGAACAGTCGCTGACTACCAGCTATAATGCCCTGGAACAACTGGTGAAAGAGGGGCGCGAACTGCCCAAGGTGAAGGATATGGACTCCGAAATGAGGTACTATGGCGAATACCTGGACGAAGTGGACGCTTTCCTCGGCGTGGTTCGCAAAGCGCAGCGGAACGGTAAATATACCCAATCCGTACTCAGGGAAATGGACTCCGAATACGGGGACGCCGTGAGCGATTATAACAGCTTTGTCGATTGATCCGGAGGGAGAGATTTTCGGTTGCAGCCGGCCTTTTTTTGAAAAGGGCCGGCTTTCTTCATGCCCGGTGACAAAAAATGTTTGTCCTTTTTTGTCGCTGATTCATAGTGGGATAAAGCGCCTGGTAAAATTTATGTGAAAAAATAATTTCGAAAAGATTTGCAGGAACCGAAAAGGTCGCTACCTTTGCATCCGCAATCGGGAACAAGTTTTACGGTTGCAGGCAATAAAGCCGACAGTTCTTCGTTTGTTAAACTTGCGTTCGCCCGGTGGCGAATAAAAATAACCGACGGACACAATAAAGAAGAAATTTTCTCGTTTACAATTTTCCCGGCCTTCGGGATCGGGAGATAAAAAACGAAAAATGATAAGCCGGATTTTCCGGATTATAGTTCTTTGAAGTATTGCAGTGTAGTACAATAAGAGAGAGTCGGGGGATTCGGGAGATGACACCGACAAAGCTTAAGTCAATTTTTTTGTTAGTTAGTAAGGAAACGAGAGCGAAAGGTACGACAGGTA